>CAZHFS010000036.1:0-14430 GCA_964531885.1 uncultured Propionivibrio sp. | reverse complement strand
ATGATCTCGACCTCGATGCCTGAATCGGGCGTCCACCCGGCCTGGAAGAGGACCTCGAAAGTCGGCCCGGCCATGCCGTAGACCCCCGCATCCCCCGAGGAGATGAGTGCCACTTTCTTGCCCGCGCGTGCGCGCTCGTAGGCCTCGATGGCGCGGTCGAGTTCCTCGGTCATCGACTTCTTGATGACTTCCTTGCCGTCGAGCAAGTCGGCGACGAGCCGGATGTAGGTGACATAACCGATCACTGTATCGGCTTCGGCAATCGCTGCCCGGGCGCGGCCAGTCAGATGTTCGTGGCTGCCTGGGCCGAGACCGACGAGCATGATCTTGCCGGCCGTGGTCGTGGCCGTAGCCGGAGTCTCTGGTGCATTCATGCGCTTATCCTTGCAATGGAAACGGTGACGTTGCGGCCGTCCGGGCCACAACGTTTGTGTTTTTCGATGAGAAGTTGCGAAAGGTCGCTGCCTGCCGCGAGCAGGGCCGCCGCCTCGGAAACCGAGGGTGTACCGGTGTATTTGCGCACCGTCTCGGAAGGGTTGGGAACAGGCACCTGCGCCAGTTCGGCGGCCGCGTAGAAGCGGATCGTCCAGCCGAGACCGCGCGCCAGGTCAAGCAGGCCGGCCTCGTCGGCCTTGAGCTCGATCGAAGCCACCGCGCCCACGTCGGCCAGCGTCGCGCCGGCCAGCGCCAGCGCTTCGTCGATCGCCTGCCGGATCGTTGCAGCTGGGGTGCCGCGGTCACAGCCAAGGCCGAGCGCGAGCATCATCGCGGCACTCCTGCCCCCACCCGATAGACCACGCAACGCCCGGCCAATGCCGATGCCAGCTCCGTCGGCATTTCGCGCTCGGCGATCCACAACACCGCCGCAAAATGTTCAAGCGGCACGTCCTCAAGCCGCCCGAACACCGTCACGTTAGCCGGCAGCGGGCCGCTGCGCCCGTTGGCGTGGCCCGTCCACCATTCGTGGCTGCCAGCCTCCTGGACCAGCGCCACCGGCTCGTCGTTGACCATCGCCGCGCTGCAGTGCACGAGTTCGGCGTGGGTGGCCGAGAAGGTCCACCCGAGTTCGCGCCCGAGCAGGTCAACAGCGATGGTCTGCCGGGCATCCGAGGCCGTGGTCAGGACCGGCACCGCACCAAGCGCCACGGCCAGATGGCCGGCCAGGGCGTTGGCGCCGCCAAGATGGCCGGACAGTATCGGGATCGCGAAGCGTCCGGCTTCATCGAGAACGACGACGCCCGGATCGACCTCCTTGCCCTTGAGGTGCGGCGCGATCAGCCGCACCATGGCGCCCAAGGAGACGATAGCAACAATGCCGTCAAAGGCGGCAAAGAGCGCCGGCACCTGATCGCCGACCTTGCCCTCGTAGCAATGCGTGACCCCTGGCGCGGCAGCCTCACCTTCGGCCCGAAACTTCTCCGGACAGAACAGTTGCGCCCCGGGCAGCGCGGCGACGACCCGTCCGGCCAACACAATGCCGTGACGGGTAATCGACACGACCGCGATCCCCTGGCGTTGCTTGGCCGGTGCGCGGTCTTCGCTGGCAGCCTGCGCCCGCCAGGAGCGCAGGGACGCGACCAGGCCGGGCACGGGCTTGGGAGCGGCGTGACCGGCCTGCGCCAAGGGTAAAGCAGCTTCGCGGATGGCTTTGAGGCGATCACGCATGGGCCGCTCCCGCCTGTTCCTGACGCTGGCGGCACCCGCGGCGCAGTTCGCCGCGCGGCCGCTTGGGGTTCTGCACCAGCAGCAGCGAGAGGTAATTGACCTTCTCGCCGCGCAGGCTGGCCACATCGCGCACGATACGCTCCTCCGGCGAGCCGACCTTCTCGATGAAGCAGCTGGTCGCCAGCAGCCCACGCCGTTCCAGAAGGTCGAGCACCTCGTCGAGCAAGGGCTTCACCTTGAGCAGCACCAGGGTGTCGAACTCGTCGAGCAGGTGGTCGATCACCGTCGTGCCGTAGGCCGCCGGGATGATCGCCAGCGTCTCGTCCTCTTCGGCGAGCGAAACGTCGGCGCTCGCCGCCGCGGCAGCGAAGGAAGACACACCAGGAATGGTGTCGACCACGACTTCCGGCGCCAGCTCACCGACCACGCGTGCCAGATGGCGGAAAGTGGCGAAGGTCGAGGCATCGCCTTCGACCAGAAACACGAGATCGCGCCCTTCGGCGAGCAAGTCCACGGTCTGCTGCGCCGCACGCAACCAGGCCTTGGCGAGGATTTCCGGGTCACGGGTCATGGGGAAGACCAGCGCGACGGCGTCGGCCGGCGCGGACAGGCCGCCGCGTTCGACAATGGACAGCGCGTAGGACGCCTCCTCGGCTTTTTTCACCGGATAGAGCCAGCGCGCGTCGGACTGGAGTACGGCCCAGGCACGGCGGGTGATGAGTTCGGGGTCGCCGGGACCGAGCGAGGCACCGATCAATTTGCCGTAAGGTTTTGCTGAAGTCATAGAGGTCTTTGTCTAAAAACGATTAACCGCAACGAACACAACGAGAAAACAGCGCGATTCAAAAACAGTTTTTTGCCTTACTCCGTGCGCTCCGTGTTCTCCGTGGTACATGCTTTTCGCTTTGCTTTTGTCGTGTCCGTCGTGCCCGTTGTGGTTCATGCTTTTCATTCCGCCTTCCACCCCGTCACCACCCACACCGGGTTCTGCGCCGCCATACGGTGCATGTCGAGGATGGGCTGGCTGCGGCTGGCCTGCAACTGCACCACGTCCCAGGTCGCGCCGGCGTCCTTGAGCGCCGCCGTCGCCGTGGCGAGGTTTTCCAGGGTAACGAAGTTCATCACCAGCCGGCCATTGGGTTTGAGGCGGCCGAGGATCAGGGCAATCAGCGCCGCCAATTCGCCGCCCGAACCGCCGATGAACACGGCATCCGGGTCGGGCCAGGTATCGAGGTGGGCCGGTGCCTTGCCTTCGACCAGCGTGTAGTTACCAACGCGGAAACGCTGCGCGTTGGCGCGCGCATTCGCCGCATCGTCGACATTCTTCTCGATCGCCCAGACGTGCCCCAGCGGCGCGAGACGCGCGCATTCCAGGCCAACCGACCCGGAACCCGCACCGATATCCCAGACCACGGCAGCAGGCGAGAGGCGCAACTTGGCGAGCGACAGCGCGCGCGCTTCCTGCTTGGTGATCAGGCCTTTCTCCGGCGTCCGCTGCTGGTACTCCAGGTCCTCAAGGCCAAAACGCGGAGCCGGCGGCTCAGGCTGCCGCTCAACGAGCAGTACACTCGGCTCGGCGAAACACATCGTCGCGGCCTCGGCCGGAGCGAGTTCGTTGAAGATGGCCTCGTCCGACAAGCACAAGCGGCTGGCCACCGAGAGGCGCGTGTCATCGGCATACCCCGCGGTAATGAGCGCCCGCGCAATGCGCGCCGGATCGTTCTGTGGCCCGGTGAAGGCAAAGACGCGCGTATTCAGGGCGACGGCGCGCAGCAGCGGGTACAGCCCGTGCGACGGCGTGGCGCCGAGCTGCCATTCGCCAGCATCCTTGCTGTGGCATGAGGTAATCACCACGTCCTGCCAGGGCTTTTGCCAACGGGCAAAGGCCAGTTGCAGCGTCGACGGGGCAGGCAAGATTTCGACACCGTCGCGCCCCAACTTGCCGAGCAGCAAGGCGGCAATGCCGTGGCAGAGCGGGTCGCCGGTGGCCAACACGGCGACCGTCTGGCCGACCTCGCGCGCCGACGCAATCCACACCGGCACCTCGGCCAGCGCCCCATCCTGGGCGCGTAGCTCGGCCTGAGGCACATACTCGCGCACCAGCGCCAGGGTTCGCTGCGCACCGATCACCAGACCGGCTTGCGACAAGGCGCCGCGCGCCGCATCCGACAACCCGGACCAGCCGTCGTCGAGGATACCGACAATCCGTACTGCAGTCCTCACAACGCATCCCCCTCATCCACGCGGCAGATGAACTGCCCTTCGAAATCGCAGACCAGCACGGCCAAGTGATACTCGCCCGGATACTGGCCTTTCAGGCTGCGGATCGCGCGCTTGGCCAGTTCGCAGTGGAAATCGACGGTGAGTCCGAGGGCCGCCAGCCGTTCGGCGGCGAAACGCGCCGTTTCGGCCGCACGAATTTCCTCGACGAGATCACCCGGCGCGCCGATGGCGTCAGCCGCTGCGGCAAGCAAGTCGCGGTCGATTTCGGCTTTCCAGGCATGGGTAACCGACAGGCCCTGGCCCATTTTAGTGAGTTTGCCAACCATCGCCCCGACGTACACATGGGTCATCCGGCGCTTGATGGCGCTGGTAAAAGCTGCCTTGACGAAATCACCCATTTGCACGAAACACCCTTCAGCAAGCTCAGGCAACTCGCGCATGGCGAACTTCTCGGTGCGGCCTCCGGTGGTGAACACCACGCTGGTCTGGCCCTGCCGGGCGGCCACATCGACCGCCTGCACCACACTGGCGCGAAAGGCCGCCGTCGAATACGGACGGACGATGCCGGTCGTGCCGAGAATGGAGATCCCCCCCAGGATGCCGAGCCGCGCGTTGAGCGTTTTCTTGGCCATCTCCTCCCCGCCGGGAACCGAGATCGTCACTTCCAGCCCATCGTGAGCCAGCAGTTCCCCCGCCGCTTCGCGCACGTTGTCGGTGATGTTGCGGCGCGGCACCGGGTTGATCGCCGGCCCGCCGACTTCCAGCCCGAGTCCTTCCTTGGTCACCGTACCGACGCCCGGCCCGCCCTTGAGCACGATCTCGCCGGCGCGGTGCGGCAACAAGCGTACGTCGGCGGTCAGGTGCGCGCCATGGGTCGCGTCAGGATCGTCGCCAGCATCCTTGATGATAACAGCATGCGCAGCACGTTCCACGCCGCGTCCCTCGACACGGCCCTCGACGGTGGAAAAGACGGTGGCCTGCCCGTTAGGCAAACGGCACAATACTTCGGCCGGAACCTCGCCGCACAACAAGCCGAGCGACGCGGCCTTGGCGGCGGCCGCCGCACAGGCCCCGGTGGTAAACCCCGTGCGGTTGCCGCGGGCACGTCGGCCGTCGCCTTTGCGGACTTTGGCGAGAGAGGTTTCAGCTTGACTCATGGGGTGGGTCCGAAAAAATCTTTAACCACAACGAACACGACGGGCACAACGAAAGCAAACAAAAAACGTTTTTTATCCTTCATGGTTTTCGTCGTGTTCCTTGTGTCGTTGTGCTTAATCGCCTTTAACCAAGCGCTGCTCCGCCTCGGCCAGGCCGAGCAGGGCGTGGATGGCCGCGACAACCAGCGTCGAGCCGCCCTTGCGCCCCTGGATGGCAACCCACGGCACCTCGTTCACGGTCATCATCAGCTCCTTCGATTCGGCGGCTGACACGAACCCCACCGGCATGGCAACGACCAGCGCCGGTCGCACGCCCTCTTCGCGAATCAGCCGGATGACTTCAATGAGCGCCGTCGGCGCATTGCCGATGCCCACAATCGCTCCGTCGAGCCTACCCTCGCGCCAAGCCTTGCGCATCGCCTGCACGGCGCGCGTGGTCCCCTCGGCATGCGCACACTCAATGACATCCGGATCAGAGATGTAATGATGGGTGCTCATGCCAAAGTGCGAAAGGCGCGGTCGTGACAGGCCGACGCAGATCATTTCGACGTCGGCAACGATCGGCGCACCTCCCTTGAGCACGGCGGCAAGGCCGGCTGCCATGGCCTCGGGATGGAAGGCAGTGAGGCCGTTGAACTCGAAATCGGCGTTGGCGTGAATCATCCGGCGCACCAGCGGCCATTGCTCAGGCGTATAGGCATGCGGCCCGGCCTCGGCATCGATGATGGCAAACGAATCATGCTCGATGGCCCGCCCGGCGGCGGTAAGCTGTTCGGTAACGGTATTGGTCTGCATGCGTTGGCTCAGGCGTGGGCGTGGTGACAATGGGAACGGCCAGGGGCGTGCTCGTGGCTGTGCGCGTGGCCATGCGCATGGCTGTGCCCTGCTTGGTGTTCGGCATGGGCACAGCCGCCGGTGGCGGTGTGACTATGGTCGTGCAGGTGCTCCGCCTCGGCCAGCTCGCGGTATTTGCAGCCATCGCACTCAAGCAGGCTCCCCGCTGCGGCGCCGGAAAGCGCATCGGCGACGCGCGCATCAAGGATGCGGAAAATTCCCTCGTCGAAACCGAAGTATTCGGCCAGGGCAAAGGCGATATGCGGATACTGGCTGCGCAGGCGCTCGACCTGCGCGGCGATGCGCTCGATCAGCACCCCGGTGAACAGATACACCGGCACGATGCACACCTGCGTCATGCCAAGCTTGGCCTGCCGCTGGACGACGCTTTCGAGACGCGGCCAGGTGACCCCGGTGAAGGCCAGATCGACAAGTTCGTGCTCGTTGTCCTCGTAAATCCAGCGCGCCATCTTGGCCAGTTCGCCATTGGCGCCGGCATCCGACGAACCCCGCCCGAGCAGGATCACGCCGGTCGTTTGCGGGTCGGGCACGGCCAGCTCGCGCATCAGGCGGTCCAGTCGGGCCTGCAGCACGGTGCCGACGTCGCGCCCCATGCCCAAATGGCGGGCAAGGACAAATTCGACGCCGGGATGCGCCGTGCGCGCTGCGGCAAGAGCCGCCGGCAATTCCATCTTGACGTGCCCGGCAGCGTTGAGAATGAAAGGCACGACCACCACCCGGCGAGCGCCCTGCGCTGCCTGCTCAAGACCATCGGCGACGAGCACGTCGGCGTGTTCGATGAAACAGACGACGATGCGCCAATCGGGATGGCGCTCACGCCAGAGCGCGGCGAATTTTTCGATCTCGTCGTTACCCGCGCGTTTGCGCGAACCGTGGCCGACAAGGAGAACCGTCGTTGCTTGTGTTTCAGTCATGGGAAATCTCCGTCGCCCGGCGGAAGCGGTGGGAAAACGCCGGGTCGTACAATTTGGAACGCGCCAGCTCGACCCAATCGGCGGCGCCAAGCGTCGGGCTGGCGACGATCATCGCCTGGCTGCCAATTTTTTCGTCTTGGCATTTTTTCTTGATGTCGGCGAGCGTGCCGCGCACGATTTTCTCTTCCCCCGGCCAGCTCGCCTTCTGCACCACCAGGATCGGCGCGTCGTCGGGCCAGCCGGCCGCGCGCAATTCCTCCTGCACCACATGCAGAAGGGTGATCGAGAGGTAGATGCACAGCGTGCAGCGGTGCGCGGCCAGCGCCGCGAGATCCTCGCCCGGCGGCATGGGTGTACGCCCGGCGACGCGAGTCAGAATCACCGTCTGCGTCACTTCCGGCAAGGTCAGCGTCTCGCCGGCCGCGGCCATTGAGGCCATTGCCGAGGACACGCCCGGCACCACCCCCCACTCGATGCCGGCGGCAGTGAGCGGTCGCGTCATCTCGATCAACGCCCCGTAGAGACCGGGGTCTCCGGTCTGCAGACGAACGACGGTGGCATGTCGCGCCGACTGGTCGAGCAGCCAGGCGGTCATTTCCTCGAGCGTCATGTCTTTCGAGTCGCGGATCACGCTGCCCGGCGGGGCGAACTCTGCCGCGGCTCGGTCGACCAGCGAACCGGCGTAAAGCACCGCCCCGGCTTCGCCGAGAAGGCGCCGCCCCTTGAGCGTCAATAGTTCAGGGTCGCCCGGCCCCGCACCGACGAACCATACCTTACCCGGCATCGACAGCCTCCGTATGCGAAGACGATGTCATCAAACGCTCCTTTGAGAATGAAACCACCGGCACATCGGCCAGCAAGGATAAGAGCTCGGCCGGCGTGCGTGGACTGGCATCGCCCGGCAACAGCCCCCGCGCCGCCAGTGCGGCTGCCAGCCGCGCCACGTGCGGCAGCGGCATGCCGACCGCCGCCAAGGCTGCCGCGGCCGAAGGCAGCTGTTCCGAGGCCAGGGTAGCCAGGCAACGGCCACCAGCCAGCAGATGCGCCCGGTCGGCCCAGCGGTAGGCGAAATCGACGTCGTGCGTGGCCAGGAGCAAGGTTACCCCGGCGGCATTGAGGCGATCGAGGACCACCAGCAATTCTTCGCGCATCGCCGGATCCAGCCCCGCCAGCGGCTCGTCGAGCAGCAACATCTCGGGCTGCATGGCCAGCACCCCGGCAATGCACACCCGCTTTTTCTGACCGAAACTCAGGTTGTGCACGCTTTTCTCGGAAAACATCGTCATCCCGACAGCATCCAGCGCAGCATCAACCCGCTCCCGCACGGTCGGCTCGTCGAGCCCAAGATTGAGCGGGCCGAAGGACACGTCTTCATAGACGCTGGCCGAGAAGAGCTGCCGGTCGGGATTCTGGAAGACCAGCCCGACTTTGCCGCGCAGTTCGCGCAGTCCGGCCCGGCTGTAGTCGAGCGCAGCCCCGGCATAGCGGACGCTACCGCGCTGCGGACGCAAAAGGCCGTTCGCCAGCTGGAAGAACGTCGTCTTGCCGGCGCCGTTGGCACCGATCAACACCTCGCGTGCGCCCCGTTGCACCGCCAGCGTGCACTCGGCAAGGCCGGCACTGCCGTCGGGATAGTCGTAAGCAACCCCGGCAAATTCGAGCAGGTTATCAGGGCTCACGTTATCCCACCCCGCGATGGAAAAGCACGCCAGCAAGCAGCGTAGCGGCTGCCAGCGCCGCAATGCACAGCTCGCGCCGGGCGGCAGGCCACGGTCGCTCGAGGAAGCGCAATGGCCCATCGCCGTTGCGGGCCTGCGCGGCCGCGTGGAGATCAGCAGCGCGACACCAGACATCGACGGCCAGCGCGCCAAACAAGATGCCGACCGAGCGCCAACTGCGCGAGAGCGAGGCATACCCCTGCCGTGCGGCCTGGGCCGCCGCGATATCGCGTTTCGCTTCGGCCAGGACAAAGAGCATGCGATAACCAACAACCATCAAATCGATCAATGTCTCCGGCGCACGCCAGCGACGCAGCAGACTGACCACATCGCTCAACGGGGTGGTCAGAGCCAGCAACAGCAGTGCCGTAACCGCGGCGAGGGCGCGCCCGAGCGTCAGGGCCACGGGTGCTCCCCCCCCTGGGGCCCAGCGCATCCCGCCTGTTTCCACATCAAAGGACAGGAGCAGGGAAACCGCCCCCAGGGCCAGGAAGGCCAGCGGTGCCGCCAGCACACGCAGGTAGCGCCACAGCGGAACCCGCGCCCCGCCGACCACCAGCGCGACCATCAGCAGGGCCAGCAGAAGTGCTGCGGCAGGGCTGGCGGCAAGGTAGGCGGCCACGCAGCCTGCCAGGGCAAACAAAGCCTTCGCCTGTGGGCACACCGGCCGCCAGCGATTGGCCTGCGCCGACTGCTCGATCAGCACGAGCCTGTTTTCCGGGCGGGGATGGAGGATTTCGCCGCGCCCAACGACGCCAGCCCGGCGTGTTCACATCGTTCAAACTCGCGCCGCATTTTTTCACGCATGCGTGCCGCGCCGACGTAATACCCGATGAAACCGGCCCCCAGCGCCGCTTGCAGCGCAAATAGCAGCGAGGCGATCTCGCCACTCGGCGGCTCGAAAAGCGGCTCAAACCAAGGCGCATAATCCGGCGCAAGTTCGCTGATAGCGTTCTTGGCCTTGTCGTCGGCGCCCAGGAATAGCGGCGCTTTTTCTCCATCCGGGCCGGCCTCGGGCGCTTTGACCACCCACAAGGGCAACACCCCGAGCAATACCACGGCCAACACGATCAACAGGTTTTGTCGCGTGCTCATGCGGGCACCTTATCCTTTCCCCCCCCAATCAGGGAGCGCAGTTCCACCGGGTTGAACCGGCGGACGGCATTGAGCACCAGCACGGTCAGCAAGCCCTCGCTGATCGCCAACGGGATCTGGGTCAGCGCAAAGATGCCGGCAAATTTGGCAAACGAGGCCGACATCCCACCCACTGGGTCGGGAAAGGCCAGAGCAAGCTGCACCGAGGTTGTCAGGTAGGTCGCCAGGTCGGCCAGTGCCGCGGCGGCAAACACTGAGACGGAAAACCCGGCACGGCAGCGATGCAGCAACTGAAACACCGCGTAGGCGACAAAGGGGCCGACAACGGCCATCGAGAAGACATTGGCGCCAAGGGTCGTCAAACCGCCATGGGCCAGCAGCAAGGCCTGGAACAGCAGGACAACCGCGCCGATCGGGGCCATGGCCGCCGGACCGAACATCAGCGCACCGAGGCCGGTGCCGGTCGGGTGCGAGCAACTCCCGGTCACCGACGGCAGCTTCAGCGCTGAGAGGACAAAGGAAAACGCGGTGGCCACGCCGAGCAGCATGCGCTGCTCGGGATTGTCACGCACCCGGCGATTGACTGAATGCAGCCCGTAGGCCACGAAAGGTGCCGCGGCCAGCGACCAGCCGACAGCGTGTTCAACGGGCAGGAAGCCCTCCATGATATGCATCGTTCTCTCCCTCGACGAGACTTGATAAGCGAGCCGGTCGTGGAGGTGGCGACGCGACGTTCGGGAGAGCGGATGCCACAGGCCGTGGCAGCATGATCTTCGAACCTTTCCGGACACCCCGTGGACAGGCACAACACGTGTCGCGGGCCGGTCTTCTGGCTTGCCTTCATCCTTCTCCGGCGCCTTCCCGTGCAAGGCACAGTGGCATGGGTGCGGAGTCGTCTGGCTTCACAGCAGCGGGGGCTGCGCCGGAATGGCCGCAAGGCGGCGTCACCGGCTTCCCGTTTAACCTTGATGTGCACGCTGCACAGCAAGGAACCCGAAACGGCTGCCAGTATAACCGCGTTCGCGGCGACGCTCCAGACCGGCAGACATCCGCCTTCGTGGCACCGTGCTTGCGCGCCGTGGCACAGCCTGGCCATCCCCGCGGCTAGCGCCCGCCGTCTCAAGCATCCCGGCAGGCGACGCCGGGAGATCTGCGATGTTCAGAGATTGAGATAACGGCGCAACTGTTCGCGGTCACGCACGAACAACTGGTGCCCCCGCTTTTCGATCAATCCTTTATCGATGAGCTCGCTGACGGCTCGCCGATAGACCCGCTCGATCGTACCGAAACGCGCCGCCTCCAGGCTGTTATGCCGCGAACCGAGCATCGGGGTGCGCTGATCATCGCGCCACAGTTCGAGTGCGATGTTGTAGGCAATCGGGTGCAGCAACCGGCTGGTGGTGATCTCCAGGGTATCGAGGTAATCGCTGGCGAGGGCGCAACTGAAAAAGAGCAGCAGTTCCGGTTCTCGCTCCAGGGCCGTACACAGCCGCTCGGCATCAATGACCTCGGCTTCGATCTCGCTACGCGCCTCCACGCTCCACTGGATCGGGTTACCGCCAAAGAGCTCCATCTCCCCAAGCAACTGATCGTGACACTCGACTTCACCCAGCTGGAACAGTCGGCCCGATGCCACGCCTGAATGAAAGGCGATGCGCCCCTGTGGAACCAACAGCAGTTCGCTGAGCGGCTCGCCCTGGATGAGCATGAGTTCGCCGGGCGAAAACCGGCGGGTATGCAGGCTGCTGTCCGCCAGCACGGCATCAAAGCGTGGTTGCAGGCGAGCAAGCCGCTCGCTGAAGCGGGGGTTTGAATAGGGTGTGCGCTGCATGCTTCCTCCTGAGAGGAGGAAGCGTAGCAGGGCCGCGCCTGCCTGCAAAGCCAGGAAAAATCAGCGCGTCAATGCGGTCAGGGCAGCACGAATGGCAACCTGCTCCCCAACGCCTGAGAGCATTGCCGGCTCGGCCGCGACGTAGTCAGCGACCCCTTCCTGCACGCCCTGCCCCCAGGCCACCACGTTGCACAGGACCGAGGCCACCCGCACGCCGCGATAGCGTCCGACGGCCAGTAGCGCGCCGCTCTCCATGTCGGCGGCAAGGATGCCGCGCCGATGCCACTGCGCGCAGACCGCATCCTCGTCGTCGCGATAAAACGCGTCGTGCGAGCGCACCAGACCGTGATGCAGCGGATGACCGGCAGCCCAAATGGCCTCGATCAGCCCTTGTTGCAGCCCGATATCGGCACAGGCCGGATAGCCCGCTGGCAGATAGGCGAGCGAGGTGCCGTCATCACGCACCGCCCCCTCGACGACCACCAGATCGCCGATCCGCACCTGTGCTTGCAGGCTGCCGGCCGACCCGACGCGGATAAGCTGACGGACGCCGCCCTGGGCCAGTTCTTCGAGCGCAATGATCGCCGACGGCGCCCCGATGCCAGTGCTGCAGACCGTGACCGGACGGCCGTTGAAACGACCATTGGTCAGGCGGAACTCGCGGTTCTGACCGAGAGGAACGACCTCGTCGAGCTGAGCAGCCACGCGATCGACCCGCGCCGGATCGCCACAGACCAAAACCCGTTCGGCAATCTGCTCCGGCCGGCACTGCAGATGGGCAAGCAGGCTCATGCCGCCGCCCCGCACTGGCCACGACGGGCCGAAATAATCCACAGACGGGTGCCATTAGCGGCGATGAACAGCAGGATCAGATACTCAACCGACATGGCATAGACCCCTTGGGCGGCATAAACACCGACGCTGATGATGTTGATGACGACCCACAGGATCCAGTTCTCGACATATTTACGCGTCATCAGGATCTGGGCCACCACGGAGAGCACGGTCATCGCGGCATCCCAGAAGGGGAAGGCATCGGGTTTGGGATCAGGCAAGGCCAGGCCGGCACCGAAGGCATTGAGGACGGAAACAGCAGCGTTCGCCAGGGCGGCAAACACCGGATCGATAAAGAAAGTCAGCAGCGCGATGGCCAGGGCCGATACCGCAGAGGTAGCGATCAGCTTGTTGCGCGGCAGCCAGCGGATTACCAGGCGTTCGCCCTGGTCGTTGGCCGGACGCGTCCATGCATACCAGCCGTACACGTTGGCACAGAAAAAGAACAGCTGCAGGAGCAGCATGCCGTAGAGCTGGATCTGGAAAAAGATGATGGCAAACAGGGTCACATTGACCAGGCCAAACAGGTAGTTGATGGTCTTTTCCTGGCTGGCCAGCCAGATGCAGAGCAGGCCGAACAGGGTCCCCACGGCCTCGATCCAGGACATGGCATAGCCGCCTTCGCCCAAGGGAATCGTAACCAGCGTATTGCCGATATCGAACCAAGACATGACGCGTTCCTTGAATAGCGTGTGAAGAGAAGCAAACCCGGCGTACGGCGCAGCACCTCCACTGCGCCGTTCCTTTCAGCCAGGAAAAAACTGTTGAACCACGAAGAACGCGGCGCTCACGACGAAGAGCAACTCACGTGCAAAGCCGGTGTGTCACCTTCGTGAGTGACTTGCCCTGGGCAATTAAGCCAGTGTTTCTCGTCGTGCGCTGCGTGAGCCTCGGGGTTCATTAAGGTGTTTGGATTCCGGCTGACGCCCGTGCTCAGCGGCTGCGCTGCAGGGTTACCACCTTGTCCTGCAACGGCAGCAGCGGGTTGCGCGCCTCGCGCACGAAGCCGGTGAATGCGGCAGCATCCGTGCTGCAACTGACGCCCTTGGCGGCACAATCGAGCGGAGAGCCTTGATAATGCACGTCGACGAGATCGCCTCGCCGCGAGATCTTCTCGACCGGGAAGGCCTTCAAGCTGCCATCGACCGAGGCCAGATCCACACGCTCGCTCGCTGCTTGCTGTTGCGCACGGAACAAGGCATCCCATCCGTCGTTGCCGTTGGCGCAGTAGGAATTCATGACCACCCGGTAGCGGACGTCATCCCTGATCGGCTGCCACTGACCGTTCTGATCCTGCCAGTCGAGCTGGACAAGTTCGCCCTGTTTGTTGGCCACGGTTTCCTGGAAGACATAGCGCAGGCGCGAGCCATAGGGGAACTTGCCAGCGTGAGAACCGGCCGGCAGCGTGGCCGTCACGGTTTCGCTGACCAAGGCGCGCACATCGCTGCCGCGCAGGGTCAGCACGGTAAGCGGGTTCTTGAACGGAAGCAGCGTGAGTCCCGCCTCGCCTTCGCGCCATTCGCCAGCAGCAATTTCGGTGCGCACGCCGCCGACCGAAGTGAGGGCAAAATCGACCCGTTTGCCGAGCAACGCCTGGACTGGGGCGCTATTGGCCCACCAGAACTGGGACTCGGACACCAGAGGTGCCACTTCGGAGCCATGGATACCGCTCTTATTGTCGCCAGGGCGGCGCGGATTGATCAGCGTGCCCGGCACGCTGGCGATTACCTGGCCATAGGCCTGTTCCAGCGCCGGCTTGTAGCGGATGTCGACAAAGGCGCGCAGGCGGATGTCCTCATCCACCCGCTGCAGGTTGCCCTGCCGATCGACAAACCGGATCACTTTCTCGCGCGCTTTTTCGGAAAGCGGCTGACGGCGCGAAGCATCGCCATAAAATTCGTTGCTGGCGAGTAGAGTGTTTTTCCCTGCGCAGGCGCTGACCCGCCCGTCGCCGGCAAACGTGACTTGCACTTTGCCCACAGCCTCGGAATCGGAACCGGCCTGTACCACGCAGGTACGCCCAACGCCGTCTGGATTGGTAACCATCTGGGCATACCGTGTCGTGCTCTTGCCCATCCCGACGTTGCTGAAGTCACCGAGCAGGCTGTGCGAGTGGCCGCCGACGATCACATCAATCC
>CAZHFS010000035.1:0-14431 GCA_964531885.1 uncultured Propionivibrio sp. | reverse complement strand
GCCGAGAACCTGCTGCATGAACGCGACCTGCTGTTCTACCAGGGCATGGAAAACGAGTCGACACTGACGATGACCCCGGGGAGTTTCGCGATTTTCCTGCCGAGCGATGTTCATCGCCCGGGCTGTGCGTTCGACCAGCCCGAAGCGATCCGCAAGGTAGTGATCAAGGTGCGCCTGGCACTGCTTGACGAGGCCTGACCATGACTATCATCCGTTGGGGAATGATCGGCTGCGGCGCCGTCGCCGAAGTGAAGAGCGGCCCCGGCTTCTACAAGGCCGACCATTCCGCCCTCGTTGCAGTGACCAGCGCCGACCCGGCGATGACCGCTTCGTTTGCGGCACGGCATGGCGTACCCAAGACCTATGCCTCAAGTGAGGAACTGGTCGCCGATCCCGAGATCGATGCGGTTTACGTCGCGACCCCGCCCGCCTCGCACAAGCCCCTGGCCTTACTCGCCGCCAAAGCCGGCAAGCACGTGTACGTGGAAAAACCGATGGCCATGCGCTTCGAGGAATGCCAGGAGATCGTCGAAGCCTGCGCACAACAGGGCAAGCGTTTGTACGTCGCCTTCTATCGCCGCGCGATGCCGCGCTTTCTGGCAATCAAAAACTGGATCGATTCCGGCGCAATCGGAACGGTGCTCACGGTACGCGCCATCCAGCACCAGCCGCCAGCTCAGGAAGACCTGTCGCGGGCCACTCTGCCCTGGCGGCTGAAGCCCGAAATCGCCGGCGGCGGCAAGTTCCTCGACATGGGCATCCACGAACTCGATCTCTTTGATTTTCTGTTCGGTGCCATCGAGGAAGTGCATGGCATCGCCAGCAACCGGGCAGGACTCTACGATGTCGAGGACACCGTCACCGCCACCTGGCGACATGCCAGTGGCGTGCAAGGCTCCGGGTCGTGGTGCTATGCCTGCGGCCACGATGAAGACTTCGTCGAGATCGTCGGGTCGCGAGGCAGAATTCGTTTCGAGTTCTTCAGCGACAAACCGCTCGAACTGATCGATGCGTTCGGCACGAAAAACACGGCCATCCCGAATCCGCCTCACGTTCAGCAGCCCTTCATCCAGAGCATCGTCGACGACCTCAATGGCATCGCCACGTGCCCGGGTAACATCGAGAGCGCGGTGCGCTCGACCTGGGTCGCCGATCAAATCCTTAGCCAGTTCCGTCACCGTCAGGGTAATTGAGTAAAGATCATTCCGGAGAACGAACGTGCCTCGCATCACATTTGCAGCGCTGAAAACCGAATTCAAACGCGTCCTGTTAGCCAAGGGATGCGACGAAGCCACGGCGGACCTGTCCGCGCAACTCATGACTGAGACGAGTTGCGACGGCGTGTATTCGCACGGGGTCAACCGCTTCGCACGGGTGGTCGACTACATCGAAAAGGGCTACATCAACGTCAAGGCCAAACCGAGCCTGACGGCGCAGATGGGCGCCTTCGAACGCTGGGACGGCAACCTCGGCCTGGGCAACGTCAACGCCAAGCTGTCGATGGATCGTGCCATCGCACTGGCTCGTGAACATGGCATCGGCTGCGTCGCCCTGGCCAACACCAATCACTGGTTGCGCGGCGGCAGTTACGGCTGGCAGGCCGCCGAGTCGGGCTGCGTCGGCATCTGCTGGACCAACACCCAGCCGAACATGCCGGCCTGGGGCGCCCGCGACCGGCGTATCGGCAACAATCCCTTCATCATGGCCGTGCCGCGCGAAGCGGGACACGTCGTGGTCGACATCGCCATGGCCCAATTCTCCTATGGCCAGATGGAGAACAAGGCCCTGCGCGGCGAGTTGCTGCCGGTGCCCGGCGGTTACGACGCGCAAGGCAACCTGTCGGCCGACCCGCAGGAAATCGCCAAAACCTGGCGCGTGCTGCCGATCGGCTATTGGAAAGGCTCTGCCCTGTCGATCGTCCTCGACCTGGTGGCCACGGTACTCTCCGGGGGGCGTTCTGTCACCGCGGTCGGCAAGATGTCCGCCGACGAGTACGGCGTTTCGCAGATGTTCATCGCCATCGATGCCCAGCGCATCGCAGGGCAGGACCACCTCACGGCAGCGGTCAACGAAGTCATCGACAACCTGCACGGTTCCGAGCGCGTCGATCCGGCGCAGGGGGTGCTCTACCCCGGCGAGAATTCGCTGGCCATCCGTACCGCCAACCTGCGCGACGGCATCCCCGTGGATGACGGCGTGTGGGCCAAGATCAAGTCGCTCTGAAGAAGGAGGCGAAGATGCAAACCAGAGCGTGTGTGCTCCATGCCCAGGAAGATGTGCGTATCGAGATGCGTGAAGTCGGCGACGTCGGCCCACAACAGGTACTGATCCGCGTTGGCGCCGGCGGCGTCTGCGGATCGGACATCCACTATTTCTGGGAAGGTGGGATCGGCACAATCCGCGTGAGCGAACCGATCATCATGGGTCACGAAGTCGCCGGCACCGTCGAGGCCGTTGGCGCTGGGGTAACCCGCGTACTCCCCGGCGACCGGGTCGCCCTGTGCCCGAGCCGCCCCTGCGGTAAGTGCAAGTTCTGCCTCGCCGGCGAACCGCAGCACTGTCTGGAAATGCAGTTTTTCGGCAGTGCGATCCGCAAGCCCCACACCCACGGCGGCTTCCGCGACCTGATGGTGGTCGAGGAGTATCAGTGCGAACCGGTAGGCAATGAGGTGTCGCTGGGCGAAGCGGCATGCACCGAACCCCTCGCAGTCGGCGTCCACGCCGTCAATCAGGCCGGTAACCTGCTCGGTAAGCGCGTCCTAGTCACTGGCACCGGCCCCATCGGTGCCCTGTTGATTGGCGCCGCACGGGTGGCCGGCGCGGAAGAAATCGTGGCCATGGACATTTCCGAGGCCCCGCTCAAGGCGGCCCTGGCCATGGGGGCCAACCTGGCGATCAACGCCGCCGAAGAGCCGGATCGACTCCTTGCCGATTACTCGGCAGACAAGGGCTACTTCGACGTGGTGTTCGAATGCTCGGGCGTCGGCGCCGTGCTCAAACAGGTTTTCCCCGTCCTGCGGCCGCGCGGCACCATCGTCCAGGTGGGCGTCAGCGGCGGCGCCGAGATTCCGATCAACGCGCTGGTGGCCAAGGAAATCCGTTTGGTCGGCACGCATCGCTTTCATCACGAGTACGCCGTGGCAGCCAGGCTGATTCGCGAACGCCGTGTGGACGTCAAACCGGTGATCTCGACGACGTTGCCGATGGAAAGGATTGCCGAAGCCTTCGATATCGCCCGCGACCGTAAGTCGCAGATGAAAGTGCAACTGAGCTTTTCGGGCGGCTGAATACGCAGTACAGGCCGGACAGTTAAAACACTGCCCGGCCACAGAAGAATGAATTGATTAAGGGATCCCGACACAAAGAATCCCGCAACACGCTCCGGGCAACCGGAAGAGACAAGGTGGGTACGGCGAAGGTGGCAGGACGTTCCGGCAGACCCGGAACCAATGCGCTCACCCCCACCAGGATCAGGGAGGGGAATCACCCTCCTGAATAATAAAGTGTGGAGGTTGGTCATGTGGGTCAGAGGGTTGGTAAAGGGGATGGAGTGGCTGCTGATCGCCATCCTCGGACTGATGGTGGTGCTGGTTTTTGGCAACGTCGTCCTGCGTTACGGGTTCAACTCCGGGATCGTGTTTTCCGAGGAAGTTTCCCGGTTTCTTTTCGTCTGGATGGTCTTTCTCGGCTCGGTGCTGATGCTGCGGGACAACGGGCATCTCGGGGTGCACACGCTGACCAAGAAGCTGTCCCTATCCGGGAAGAAGTTCTGCAAGTTCTTCAGTGATTTCTTGACGCTGTGCTGTTGCATCCTGCTGACGGTCGGGGGCTGGAAGGTGGTCGTGCTCAACATGCCCAACATCGCCCCCGTGTCGGGATTGCCCCTGGGTGTGGTTTTCGTTGCCGTGCTGATCTGCAGCGTCGGGATGGGAATCCTGTTGCTCAACTCGATGTACCGGTTGCTGACCGGCAAGATGAGCGAACAGGAAATGTGCCCCGATTTTGACGATGCCCTATAAGCCCCCCCGGAACGCAGCAGGAGTCATGCAATGACCATTACTATCTTTATGGTGTCGCTGTGCGGCGCCATGTTCATCGGAATGCCCGTCGCCTTCGCCTTGTTGGTCTGCGGAGTGTCCCTGATGATCTATCTTGGGCAGTTCAATTCCCTGATCCTGGCCCAGAACCTCATTTCCGGGGCCGATAATTTCCCGCTGATGGCCATCCCGTTCTTCATGCTCGCCGGCGAGATTATGAACAAGGGAGGCATTTCGCAGCAGATCGTCAATGTGGCCAACGCACTCGTCGGCCACATCAAGGGAGGCCTCGGCTACGTCGCGATCATCGCCGGGCTGATCCTGGCCGCGATCTCCGGGTCAGCCGCGGCTGATACCGCAGCGCTGGCGGCTGTGGTCATCCCGATGATGCGCAAGGCCAACTACAACGTCGGGCGTTCGGCCGGACTGATTGCCGGTGCGGGCTGCATCGCACCGATCCTGCCGCCAGCGATGCCACTGGTGCTGTTTGGCGTCGTGGCCCAACTCTCGATCACCAAGCTCTTCTTTACCGGGATTTTCCCCGGGCTGATCATGGCCTTGTCGCTGGTGATCACCTGGAGAATTGTTGCACGCAAGGACTTCGCCGATTCGCCCAAGCAAGCGTTTGATGTCATGGCGCTGCTGCGTGCGCTGCGCGAGTCGGTGTGGGCGCTGACCTTGCCCGTAATCATCATTGGCGGCATGAAGACCGGGGTGTTCACCCCCACCGAAGCGGCGGTGGTAGCCGCGGTCGTGGCCCTGCTGGTGAGCGTGTTCGTTTATCGCGGCATGAAGTTCAGCGACCTGCCGAAGCTCTTGCTGCAGGCGGCCAAGACCTCGTCGTCGATCATGCTGATTGTCGCGGCATCGATGGTTTCAGCCTGGCTGATCACCATCGCCGACATCCCGTCGCAGGTGACGAGCATCATGGAACCGTTCCTGGACAACAAGCTGTTGCTGATGATCATGCTGATGATCCTGACCTTCGCCGTGGGCACGGCCCTCGATCTCGCGCCGACGGTGCTGATCCTGACGCCGGTGATCATGCCGCTGGTCAAGGCTGCCGGCATCGACCCGTACTACTTCGGGATCATGTTCATGATGAACAATGCCATCGGCCTGATCACCCCCCCGGTCGGTACGGTCCTCAACGTTGTATCGAGCATTGCCCGCGTCAATCTGGATACGGTCATCAAGGGCATGCTCCCCTTCCTGGTCGCCGAAACGGTGGTGATGTTCCTGCTGATCCTGTTCCCGCAACTTGTTTTGGTTCCTGCCCGCTGGTTCTACTGACCTCTGTTTGAACCGGCGGCGGTTTATTGATGGCGCAAGAAGTAATGACCTGGTAGTTGTCTTTCCATTTACGGGAGAAGTCACATGAAGATGAAAAACGGCCTGATCGCATCGCTCCTCGCAGTCGGAGTGTTTGCCACAAGCATGGGCGTGGCGCAGGCACAAACCCTGCGTTTCGCCTCCGAGGCACCGCGCTCTGACACGCAGTCCATGGCGGCCGAAAAAATGAGCGAACTGCTCAAGGCCAAGACCAACGGTGCCCTCGACCTCAAGATTTTTTCCGACAGTTCGCTGGGCAACGCCCAGGCCGCGATCTCTGGCGTGCGCGGCGGCACCATCGACCTCGCGGTCTCGGGCTCGAACAATTTCAGCGGCCTGGTGCCCTTGCTGGGAATCTTCGACATTCCCTTCATGTTCAAGGACACCGCCCACGCCTACCGCGTGCTCGACGGCAAGATCGGGCAGGACATGCTCGACCGCCTCGAAGCCTATGGCATGAAAGGCCTTGCCTTCTGGGATAACGGCTGGCGCGAGCTGACCAACTCCAAGCACCCCGTCCGGACCCCGGCCGACGTCAAGGGCCTCAAGGTGCGCACCACGGGCAGCCCGGCACACATCGAGGCCTTCAAGCTGCTCGGCGCCAACCCCGTCCCGATGCCACTGGCCGAGCTGTACACCGCGCTGGAGATGAAGACCGTCGATTCGCAGGAGCACCCGCTCGGCGTCCTGTGGTCGGCCAAGCTCTATGAAGTGCAGAAGCACCTCTCGCTGACCAACCACGCCTACAGCGCGCTGATCCTGGTCATGAACAAGGCCAAGTTCGATGCGCTGCCGCCAGCACAGCAGAAGGCCCTGGTCGAAGCCGCGCGAGAAGCCGCTCAGGTGCAGCGCAAGCTGAACAACGACAACATGGCCAAGGTCATCGCCGACGTGAAGAAGGCCGGGATGCAGGTCGTCGAACAGGTTGACCCGCAGCCCTTCGTCGAAGCCACCAAGCCGGGCCGCGACACTTTCACCACCAAGTTCGGCGGCGCCGACATCATCAAGCAGATCGATGCCGTCCGCGAAGTGAAGTAAGCTCCGCAGGCTCACCCCGCCCTGGGGTGGCCCTGCGCTCAGAAAACGGCGCGCATCCCGCGCCGTTTTGCTTTATTCCCTGGGGCCGCCAGCCCTGCCCGGCGCCCCCAACCCCATGGAAGCCACGATGTTCTGGCCGGACTATTCGCCTACCTTCTACCTCGCCTCGATGCTGGCCATCCTGCTGGCCGGCATTTCCAAGGGCGGCTTTGGCGCGGCGGCGGGCGGCCTCGCCGTGCCGCTCATGTCCATCGTCATCGCCCCGCCCGAAGCAGCGGGCATCATGCTGCCGATCCTCTGCGCCATGGATCTCTTCGGTGTACACGCCTGGCGCGGCCGTTGGTCGGTGCCGCACCTGCGCCGTCTGCTGCCCGGCGGGCTCGTCGGCATCGCCCTCGGCGCACTGGCCTTCGGCCTGATGTCGGTCAACGCGATCCGCTTGATCGTCGGCCTGCTGGCGATCCTCTTTGCGTGCAACAAATGGTTTTCGCTCTCCGAGCGCCTGGCGCAACGCCTCTCGCTGCATGGGCAGCCGCCGGGGCGCATCGCCGGGGCAATCTGCGGCCTATGCTCCGGCTTCACCAGCACCCTGGCGCATGCCGGGGGTCCGCCCTTCGCCATCTATATCTTCTCGCAACGGCTGGACAAATCAGCAATCGTCGCCACCTCGGCGCTGTTCTTCTGCGTCTGCAATTACTGCAAGCTGGTGCCGTACTACTTTCTCGGCCAGTTGCACCTGGGCAACCTCTCGACCTCGCTGCTATTCTCCCCGCTGGCACCGCTCGGTGTCTGGCTGGGCGTCTGGCTGCATCACCGGGTTTCCGAAAACGCCTTCTTCCAGGTCAGCTATGCGCTGCTGTGCGCCAGCGGACTGAAGCTGGTCTGGGACGCTCTCGGCTGAGTCACACCCCCCCGCGCTGGCGCGCACTGGCTGGGGCCAAACGAGACGGCCCCAGCCCGGACCAGGCCAATTTTGGCCAATCAGGACAAGCCGCTGATCACCCCGTTCTCGTCGATGTCGATGTGCAAGGCTGCCGGCGCCGAGGGCAAGCCGGGCAAACGCATCATCGCGCCGGCAATCGGCACCAGGAAGCCCGCCCCAGCGGCGATCTCGAATTCGCGGATCGAAAAATCAAAGCCGCTCGGCCGCCCGTACAAAGCCTCGTTATTGGTAAATGATTTCTGGGTCTTGGCAATGCAGATCGGCAGATGACTCAGGCCCAAGGACTCAATGTGCTTGAGGTCGGCCAGTGCCTTGGCCTGGAAACTCACGGAGCCGGCACCATAAATCTTGCGCGCCACCGTTTCCACCTTGCTCTTGATGCTGCTGTTCCAGTCGTAAAGGGGGGTGAGTCGCCCGGTGAAGGACTCGGCCGTTTCGACAACGACCTGGGCCAGATCCGTCATCCCCGCGCCCCCCTTCTCCCAGCCTTCGGACAGAGCCACCCGAGCGCCCGAGGCTTCGCAGGCTTGCTTGAGGAAATCGAGTTCTTCCGGCGTATCGCTGCTGAAGCGATTGATCGCCACCACCGCCGGCAGGCCAAAGTGGGCAATGTTCTCGATGTGTTTTTCCAGATTCGCAAAACCCGCCTTGAGCGTTTCCAGGTTGGGCATGGTCAGCGATTTCGGATCGTGCCCCCCGTGGTATTTCAAGGCCCGTACCGTTGCCACGATCACCACGGCGGAGGGGCTCAAGCCGGAGTAGCCGCACTTGATGCTGAGGAACTTCTCGGCCCCGAGATCGGCGCCGAAACCGGCCTCGGTGACCACGTAGTCGGACAAGGACAGGCCGAGCTTGGTCGCCAGGATCGAGTTGGTGCCCTGGGCGATGTTGGCGAACGGGCCACCGTGGATGATCGCCGGGTTGCCTTCCAGCGTCTGGACCAGATTGGGCTTGATCGCGTCCTTGAGCAGCGCCGCCATGGACCCTTGGGCCTTTAAATCGCGGCAATACACGGGCTGGTTGTCGTAGGTGTCGCCGATGTAGATGTTGCCGAGCTTGGTTTTGAGATCCTGGAACGATTCGGCAAGGCAGAGGATGGCCATGATCTCCGAGGCCGCCGTGATGTTGAACCCCGCCTCACGCGGCGTACCGCCAGGGCGCCCGCCAAGGCCGGTGATGATGCTGCGCAGCGAGCGGTCGTTCATGTCCATCACCCGCTTCCATTTCACGGTGCGCGGATCGATACCCAGACTCTCCTTCTGGAAATAGACGTTGTTGTCGATCAACGCAGCGAGCAGGTTGTTGGCTTTTTCGATGGCCGCGAAGTCGCCCGTAAAGTGCAGGTTGATGTCCTCCATCGGCACCACCTGCGAATAGCCGCCACCGGCTGCGCCGCCCTTGATGCCGAACACCGGCCCGAGCGAAGGCTCGCGCAGGACCACCGTGGTTTTTTTGCCGATGCGGTTCAGTCCATCGGTCAGTCCGACCGACACTGTCGTTTTGCCCTCGCCGGGGGGAGTTGGCGTGATGGCCGTCACCAACACCAGCTTGCTTTTGGCCACCTTATCCGCATCGATCAATTTCAGCGGCAATTTGGCCTTGTACTTGCCGTAATGCTCAAGATCGTCGACATCGATCCCCAGCCCCTGGGCGATCTCGTTGATGTGCTTCATTTTGGCAGCCTGGGCGATTTCCAGGTCGCTTTTGACGATTTTCGAGACCATTTTGTCTTCCCCGTGAGTAGCGTGCGCGCATTTTATCGGATGCCTTCTCCGCTGCGGCGACTTTTGCCCCAAGTTTAGGTTGACGACGATCACATGCCGAGAGTAGGGTGTCGCCACACAAAACGCTTGCACAAATCAATCTAAAAAATCACTCCGAGGCCCGGTGCTCTGCGTGCAAGCAAGAGTGTGTTCTTCTCTCAATCGGTCGCTGTACCCGAACTCGGGTGACCTCTGACACATCAGAAAGGTTGTATGCCATGTTGAGAAACAGAGTGATTCGCGGGCTTCTTACTTTTATTTCGGCAACGTTGATTTGCGGTGCGGCGTTGGCTCAGAACAAGGCCAACATCGTCATCCTCGCTACCGGCGGCACAATTGCCGGCGCTGGCGCCGAAGCCACCAACAGCGCCTCGTACCAGGCCGCCAAGGTGCCGGTCGACAAGCTGATCGCCGGCATTCCGCAGTTGGCCAACGTCGCCAACGTACGCGGCGAACAGGTCTTCCAGATCGCTTCCGAAAGCTTTACCAACACCCACCTCGTGACCCTTGGCAAGCGCGTTGCCGCACTGGCCAAGCAAAGCGACGTGGACGGCATCGTCATCACGCATGGCACCGACACCCTTGAGGAAACGGCTTACTTCCTCAACCTCGTCGTGCGTAGCGACAAACCGCTCGTGGTGGTCGGTTCGATGCGCCCCGGTACGGCCATGTCGGCCGACGGCATGCTCAACCTCTACAACGCCGTCACGGTCGCCGCGAGCAAGGATGCCCGCGGCAAGGGCGTGCTCGTCACCATGAACGACGAGATCAACAGCGGTCGCGATGTCAGCAAGCAGATCAACATCAAGACCAACGCCTTTGTCAGCCCGTGGGGCGCCCTGGGCATGGTTGTCGAAGGCAAGAACTACTGGTTCCGCCTGCCGGCAAAACGCCACACCACCAACTCCGAGTTCAACATCGAGAAGATCGACACCCTGCCGCTCGTTGAAATCGCCTACGGTTACGGCAACGTAAGCGACACCGCGTACCGCGCCTTCGCCGACAAGGGCGCCAAGGCCATCGTGCACGCTGGCACCGGCAACGGTTCGGTTGGCAACAATGTGGTCCCCGCCCTGCAGGAACTGCGCGGCAAGGGCGTGCACATCATCCGTTCCTCGCATGTCAATGCCGGCGGTTTCGTACTGCGCAATGCCGAACAGCCGGACGACAAGTACGACTGGATCGTCGCCCACGACCTCAATCCGCAAAAGGCCAAGATCCTCGCTTCGGTCGCCCTGACCGTCACGCAGGACAGCAAGGAACTCCAGCGCATCTTCTGGGAATACTGAGAAACACGCACCCGCCGGGCTCGCCCGGCGAGCTGGCTGAAAGAACATCGGGGTCGCCACAGGGCGGCCCCGATTTTTTCACCGGGCACTCAGGCGCCAGACCTGCACAAGGTAACGCCCGTACCAATCCCGGCCACTGCCTCGGACCAGGCGTTCGTCAAGGCAAGGCGTTTACCGCCCCCGACTCGCCGCGCTTCAGTTCACCGCCGAAGGCTGCGGCGAGTTGTCATCACGCCGTAGCTGCAGGCGCTCGAACGCCACGATCAGCGGCACCGACAAGGCCAGCGGAATCATGAGGTACATCAAGCGCCAGATGAGCAACGCGGCCACGGTGTCGGACGGCGGAATCGAGGGCAGCAGCGCCAGGAAAACCGCCTCCATGACGCCAATTCCACCCGGCGTCTGGGACAGCAAGCCCGCCGAAAAGGACAGCATGAACGCGCCAAGCACCACCAGAAACCCTGGGTTCCCGGTCTCCGGCAGAACGAAGTAAATGATGCCTGCCGCCGCGGCAAGTTCCAGGGGCGCGGCGATCAACTGTCGCAGCACCACGGGCAAGCGCGGATAAACGATGTGCACCGAACGAAAATGCACGGGCTTGAAGTGACGCCAGGAACCGATGACATACAGCGCACACAGGACCAGCATGGCCGCCCCGATCATCTCGACCAGCGCCACGGGCAAATCAAGGGAGGGAATGAGTTCGGCCAGAGGTTGCACGATCTCCGGCTCGACCAGTAACACGAAACCGGTCAGCAAAATCGTGCCGTAGGCAAACGTGAATGAACAGAGCGCAACGAGGATGGCAACCTCCGCCGCGTTGAGCCCACAGGCGCCATACGCGCGCAGACGAACCAGCCCGCCGGACAGCACGGACGCCCCGATGTTATGCCCGAGTGCGTAGGTCACGAACGAACACGAAGCCACGAAGGGCCAGGAGATTTCATTCTGGCGATTCAGATGAATCAGCGCGATGCGGTCATACCAGGCCAGCGCAGTATAGGCCAGCAGTGCCGAGAACGCGGCAAGGAGATAACTTGACTTGGAAACGTTGCCGATACTGCGTCCGATCGACTCGGCAATGACCTTGAGGCTCACCCAGAAGCCCCCCGAGGCAAGCAACTCGCGCGCGACAGGGTCTCCAGCGACTTCGTCACACAACTTCAGGTACAGCAGCCAGAGCGACCAGACAATGACGCCGAAAACAACGGAAAGCCAGAAAAACTTCTTGGCGACAGGCAGCCAAGACGGGGTTGAAAAATCGCTCATGAACGGCAGCTCTTGTGTGCGAGAGGGGCGAATGCCCGGGTGGATATCCCTGGAAAATAAGCCGCGCCTGCCTCAGTCTTCCGCCGAGATGCAAGTCGGGCTCGAAAGCAGCATGGTAATACACCTCGCCTGTTTTTTAAGCACAAAAAACCCTACTAACGACTCAAATAAATCTGATCATCAAAACGCGCCTCCGGCGAAGGACGTACACCGGGCAATCCTGGCCAATTTGACGCCGCATTAGTCAAGGCTGGGCCAACGTCGGAGGCCGCAAGGAATCCCCAGGCACACAAGAAGCGGAGGCATCAGGACAGCAGGCGCGAACGCCGGACCAGGACGCGGAAATTTGCCCCGGTCTGCGCCGCCATTGATTCAGTTTTTCCCTAAGCAAGACACCCCGCCCGGCACAGTCCGCTTTGCCCCCCCTCCTTAAGCTGGCCGTTGCTAAAGAGCCGCGCGCGCAGCGAGCGGGCAGCTCAAGGCGACTAGTGCAGGAGGAACTGCCCGGCAGCGCCGCCGAAAATCGCCCCGGCTGCACTGCCACGGATTCAGAGCAAGCCTAGCTCAAGCACCTGCCCTGGCAATGATCTCGGCCACGGCCTTGCCGACATCCGGTGTGCTGGCGGCCCCGCCCAGATCCGGCGTGCGCGGCCCGTCTACCAGAACGGTTTCGATGGCCCGCACGATGGCGTCATGCGCCGCCTGGTAGCGGGCCTCGCCGTTCCCAAGGAAGTCGAGCATCATCGCCGCCGACCAGATCATGGCGATCGGGTTGGCGATGTTCTGGCCGGCGATATCCGGAGCCGAGCCGTGCACCGGTTCGAACAACGACGGGAAGTGCCGATCCGGATTCAGGTTGGCCGAAGGTGCGATTCCGATGGTCCCCGCGCATGCCGGGCCGAGATCGGAGAGGATGTCGCCAAACAGGTTGGATGCCACCACCACATCAAAGCGCTCCGGACTGAGCACAAAGCGCGCGGTCAGGATATCGATGTGGTATTTGTCGGTGCGCACCTCGGGGTAATGACGAGCCATGGCTTCCACCCGCTCGTCCCAGTACGGCATGCTGATCGAGATCCCGTTGGACTTGGTCGCCGAGGTCAGGTGCTTCTTCGGCCGGCTCTGGGCAAGCTCGAAGGCGTACTTCAGGATGCGATCCACGCCGCGGCGTGTGAAGATCGATTCCTGCAGCACCGTTTCGCGCTCCGTTCCCTCAAACAGGCGGCCACCCACGGCCGAATACTCGCCCTCGGTGTTTTCACGCACGATCATCATGTCGATGTCGCCCACCTGGCGATTCGCCAACGGACAGGGCACGCCGGGCATGAGGCGGACTGGGCGCAGGTTAACGTACTGGTCGAACTCGCGCCGGAACTTGAGCAAAGAGCCCCACAGCGAGATGTGGTCGGGCACCTTCTCCGGCCAGCCCACCGCGCCAAAGAAGATCGCATCGAAGGACTTGAGTTGCTCGAACCAATCGTCCGGCATCATCTTGCCGTGTGCCAGGTAGTAGTCACAGTGCGCCCAGTCAAAGGGCTGCAGTTCGATGCCAATTTCGAACCGGCGGGCCGCAGCCTCCAGCGCCCGCAACCCTTCGGGCATGACTTCCTGACCGATGCCATCCCCGGCAATCACTGCAATCCGATGCGTTTTCACGAGTCTCTTCCGTTAACCATGGGAAGCCATGAGCATACCTCGCCGCCCCCGCCGCGCACGCGATGCTGCGTAGAAAGACGATCGCCTAACGCAAAACGCCGTGGACACCGCGCAACAGAGATGCCGGCGGATGCCCGGAGCGTCCCTGCCGCGACAAGAGGCCGCCGCTTGCGCCACGCACCCCATGCGACCACACAAGCAATGCCCCATAAAAAGACGAGGGCGGCCGAACTCCAGCCGCCCTTCCAACCGAGCCCTGCACTTTCTCCCAACCTGTTACCGGGCGGGTTTCCTGTTTTTTGGGCAAGGCGCGCTAGGCGCCTTCGGGTTCACATCCATCATGCACCCCGGCGAAGTATCCCGCTTGTTGCTGGCGCTGGACGAGGTCGACTTATACCCAGAGCTGGCACTCGAACTCTTGTTGTAACCGGGCTTGGTCGTCGCCGCCTGCACTGTTTGGCTGATCAAGGCCAGAAAGGCGATGAACAGAATTTTTTTCATGCTTCCTCCCTTTATCGTCGTCGAACACAGAACCAAAACCGTACCGCACAACCATGCTACGCCGCGCCATCCCCACCCGCCACGACAGCGCGGCCAACAGCGCATTCAAGCCATCGAGGTGTGGCTTTTCGGTAGTACCTTTGCCTCCTCATACTCACCTCTTCACGGCCGAGGTAGGCTTTACACTGGATTTGTTTGCGCTTAAGCATTTCGGCAAGCATTCTGCCGCCACCTCGTCTTGGCAATTGCCGCAGCGACTCAAGCTGGCGCCCAGCAAGGCGTATCGGTCAGCTGCCTGTATTAGCGCCCCTGATCTGAATGCACGACGACAAAGCCATCTGGATTGCGTTGCCGAATCGACAACGGCAAGGCATAGCGCACTAGGCACACCCATGCCCTGCCACATCGACCGGCCGGCGACCTGGCACAAAAAATATTTTGGCAAGCACACGGAGTCCGTACTCCCGAATGGCTGCTTTCAGCCGTTTTTCCTAAGGAATCGCGCCGATCCTCTCTGGTTTACGCATTTAAAGGATCGTTATTGATCCTTTTTTGCGTTTTACATCACATGTACCTGTTTTGAGTCTGCGTATACCTCCTTGA
>CAZHFS010000034.1:0-14729 GCA_964531885.1 uncultured Propionivibrio sp. | reverse complement strand
CCCAGACCGCGATGGAACTCAAACTGCTGATCGAGCAGATGCGCGAGCAGGTGCAGAATCTGGAATAAGCAGCATCTCCTGTGCGAGGACGAAAGCCCCCGCTGCGGGGCTTTTCTTTTTTGGGTTGTTTCCCCCTTGTGGTGCAGCCACCTTGCGCTGCCCGGGAAAAGGGCTACGGTACAGAAGATGGTGGGCGGCAAGGCGATCTTGGCGCGCGTTACGCCACCGAATATGTTGCACGGCTTAAACTGTCTGGGTTGCTCGCGCAAGGAGGGGTTACCAATGCGCCATGGAAGCCTTGTTCTGCTGTTCGTCATGTTGCTGACAAGTGGATTCAGCGCACGAATCGGTGCGCAGGAGGCTCCCACGGCCAGCGAGATATCTGGCTATTCCGGCCTGCATGCCGCCGCTTACCAGGGTGATCTCGCTACGCTCAAGGCCTTGCTTGCAGCGCAGGTTTCGCTTGAGCTGCGCGATGCGCGACAACGTACGGCGTTGCATCTGGCGACCTATGCGCGCCAGCACCAGGCGATCCGCTTGCTGGCCAAGGCCGGGGCGGACCTCAATGCGCTTGAATACCAGCAGTATGATCCGGTCACCATTGCTGCGGTTGCTGACGACGAACCTACCCTGGCCTTGCTGATCAGCCTGGGAGCCAGCGCGCGCAATGTGACCAGCCCATACCGAGGGACGGCCTTAATTGCCGCAGCGCATCTGGGACATGTCGGTGTTGTACGGCAGTTGATTGCGGGGGGGGCGCCGCTTGATCATGTCAATAACCTCCACTGGACGGCCTTGATCGAGGCGGTGATTCTTGGTGACGGAGGTCGCCGGCACACCGAGGTGGTGAAGCTTCTGCTGGCGGCAGGCGCCAATCGGCAATTGGCAGATCGGGAAGGCAATACGCCGTTGATGCTGGCTAAGGCGCGTGGCTACCGGGAGATGATCGCCCTGCTCGAAGCGCCGCCTTGATAAACCGCTCGCACAGGATGTGCCGATCAATGGTGCCAGCGGGCGGCTGCGGCATAGCCAGCTGCGTGTGTGCCAAAGGCATTGACCCCTTGCTTCCGGCGCCAACTGTTTTTATTCCATACGTGGCGCTCGGCTCGGGTGAATGGCGTGCTGGAGTACGGCTCGACATGGGGCCGGCGGGCTACGGGTGATTGTCGAGTGTCCTGGCATGGAGGATGATGGCGGCAAGAAATTCCTTGGGGCAGGCATGAGCGATAACAGCAAGCGGCGTCGTTGGATGTGGCTGGCCTGGATGGCGCTGGCCGTTTTTCTCTGTGCTGAAGGCTTGCATCAAAGCGGAGCGCTGCGCTTCCTTGATCAGCGAGTGGTCGATCGGTGGTTCCAGTGGCAGGGGGTGCGCGGAGAGGCCCGTCATACGGCAATCGTGGCGATCGACGAGGCAACACTGGCAGCCTATCCCGATGACCCTTTGGTGTTCTGGTCGGATAGGCTGGCCTTGGCCAGTGAGCGTTTGCGAGCCTTGGGGGCGCGGGCAGTGGCCTTCGACATGCTGCTCAGCATCAGCCCAGAGCGCTGGTTGGGCAAACTGGGCGGAGAATTGGAGCAGGCGGCACGGGAGTACGACCAACCCTTCCGTAGCGAAGTAAACCGAGGAGGCGTCGTTTTGGCGGCCACGCATAGTGGTCAGGGCGATCGGCAAAGCGATTATCTGTTGCCCAGCCCGGATTATCTCCTGGCTTTGCCTGATCTCGATATTCCCGGTCATGTCGGTCTGGCGGATCTGCTTGACGAAGGGGATGGGGTCATCCGCCGCTTTATGGTTGCGCCAGTCCTGGGCCAAGCCGGACGGGTGCCGGATGATGTTCCGGTTCTAGGATTGCCCTCCCTCGTTGCCGCGCGGGCCGCTGGTGTGAATCCGCATGCCGAGCGGTGGATCGTGGGCGGTCGTGAGGTGCGCCGCGCGCAAGGAGCCGAGACGATTCCTTTCCTTGGGCCGCCAGGTACGTTCCCGCGCGTGTCGTTGCAGCGCTTGCTGGCTGATCATGCGCTGGACGATCCGGAGATGCGCATCTTGCATGGTCGGGCTGTACTGATCGGCGCAACAGCGGCCGGGCTTAACGATGAGCACTTCACACCGTATGCCAGTCGCCTGGTGGCGAACCGTGGCGTACTCATGCCCGGCGTCGAGCTGCATGCCAATGTGGTTGAGGCGCTGCTGTCCGGCGATCGTTTGCAGGCGTTGGGCAGCAACTGGCGCATCGTGGCTCTGGTGACGTTGTCCGTAGCCGCGGTCGGTTTGTGCTCTGTACTCCCGGCCTGGGCTGGGGTATTGGTCTTTCTTGCCAGTACGGCCGTGGCTCTGGCGGGGGGCTACTTTGCTTTTCGCCTTGGCGTGATCCTGCCTGCCGCGCAGTGGAGCCTGACAACCCTGTTTGCCCTGCTTGTGACGCTTGGCTATCGCTTGACCGGCGAAGAGCGTGAGCGTCGTCGGCTGCGCGCGATGTTCGGCCGCTATGTATCGGAAAAAGTGGTCGAGGCGCTGTTGCAAAGCGATGCCAGACCGTCGCTCGGCGGGCAGGTACAGACGGTAACCGTGCTTTTTTCTGATATTCGCAATTTCACGTCGATCAGCGAGCAGTTATCGGCTGAAGAAGTCGTCGAAATGCTGAATGCCTACTTTGCACAGGCTTGCGCGGTGTTGCAGGCGGCCGGGGGCAGCATCGATAAATATATCGGTGACGCGGTCATGGTCGAATTCGGATCTCCCTTGCCGCAGGCCGATCATGCCGCGCGGGCCGTACGCGCGGCGTTGGCGCTGCAGAGCGTGGCCGAAGATTTTTCCGGATGGATGGAGAGGCGTTTTGCTGGTCGCGGTCTCCCACGGTTTGCCGTTGGCATTGGTCTGCATTCGGGAGAGGCGGTCATCGGCAATATCGGTTCACCGGCGCGAATGGAGTTCACGGCCATCGGTGATACGGTCAATCTCGCTTCGCGGCTCGAAGGCGTGACAAAGGACCTGGGCTGGGTTATCGTCGCCAGCGAGGCGACAGTCAACGCGGCCGGATCCGAGGTGCGTTGTGGGCGCAGCGATCTGGTGACTGTCAAAGGCCGGGAGCAGCCGGTTCGGGTTCATGAAATCTTGCCTATGGAAGGAAACAGGGATGCGTAACCACCGGAGGCTGTGTAAATTTGTCGCGCTGACTGTGTGGACCTTTGCCTGTGGTTTGGCTATGGCCAACGAGGTTGGTTTGGTGACGGCGGTGACAGGCAGCGTTGTCCTGCGTGGGCAGAATTCTGCAGCAGGGGATCTGAAGCCCTTCGTCAAGCTGCGTGCCGGTGATCGACTGACCTTGCGCGAAGCCCGCGTGCAGATGGTGTTTTTTGATGGGGGACTGCAGGAAACCTGGCAGGGCGCGGGGGAGGTCGAAGCCGGCGCAACGTCGAGCCGGTTGCTGCAAGGCAGCTTGCAGGGCGAGAGTCGCACGCTGTCGCCGATTCTGGTCAAGCAACTGAGCCGTACGCCCGATGGCAGCGGCGGGTCAAAAACCGGGATGATCCGCCTGCGTTCTTTGGCGCCGAGTGAAACCCTCGAGAACCTCGAGCGCAATTACAGCGAATTACGCGCTGCGGCGGCTGCGGACGATCTGTCGCCCGAGCTGTACCGCTTGACCGGCTATCTTGAACTGCAGGAGTACGTCCGCCTCGAAGCGGCGCTCGGCGCGCTGGAAGCGAGCCGGCCGAACGATTCCGCGGTGAGCGAACTGGTGGCGTTGTACCGAAAATCGCTGCCGCAGCGTGGCGATAACAATCGTTACTAACGGTCCCTGTTTGCTACGAGCAGGCCCAGTGTGGCATGGAATCGTGGCTGAGGGAGCACGGGCAACTGCGGAGGTTGCCCGTGGCGTTTACTTCATCGAGGCTCAGCGAAAAATGATCACTTCTTCCTTTGCGCCACCTTGGCGAACGGTGGGCGTTGCGGCCGGTTCGCTGGCCGCATCGCCGGCATAAATTCCGGAGAGCTGTTCTTCGAGCTGGCGCGCCACGTCTTCGCCGAGGCTGCGCGAAACCTCGGAGACCACCTTGCCCCGGTTGAGCACGATGCGCCCGCCGCGTCCCCCCATCAGCTTGACGTCCTGGCCGCTGCCCATGGCACTGAACGATGCCTTGACCGTGTAGTTGCGCGTGCTGATCAGGCTGAATTCACCGACCAGTTCGAGGCTCAAACTGTGCGAAACGGTGTTCGTCTGGTCGATCGGGTTGGCTTCCTGTCGGAATTCGATGCTGTTGATCGCGCCGAACAAAACGTAGTCCGCTCCCGGATAAAGCCCTTGCTTGATGCGGCCGATGATGTCGTAGAGCTTTTCGGTGTTCTTGCTGGTGTAGGGCTTTCCCTGCACCAGCTGGAAGCGGCCCGATTTGAGGATCCCGCCCTTGATGTCGGCGGTGAATTTGCGCAGTTCGCCCCGATCGATGTAACTGTAGACGCCTTCGGCTTCGTAGTAGCTGCTCTCTGAGCGGGCGTTGAGCGAGTCACTGCTGCTGCGCGAATAGCTTGTTCCGCTTTCCTGCTCTCGGTCGCGCGTGGCGGCGCGCACCGAGGATTTCTCGCTGGCTGCGACGATGCGGAAGTACTCGCTGACTCGCTCCTCGTAGGCGAGGTCGGTCACGGCGACCTTGGGTGGTGCGGCGTAGGCGGCAAATCCTGCGGCAGCAAGCAGGAATGCGGCGGCGTGCCGCAGTCCTTTCCCCTTCATGGCATGTCCTCCTAGGGTTGGGTGACGATCAGCGCCGTGCGCTCTTGCGGATTTCCTTCTCGTCCGACCACTCCACCACACCGGTCTCGATATCGATCAGGCGCATGTTCATCTTGTAGTAGACGTCCTTGAGATCGGTGGTGCGTTTGACGATCGAAGAGATGCTGCCGTCGAGACGGTACTTCGCCCCCTGCATCTTGCCCATTTTGACGGTCTTGCTCTTGTCATACAGTCCGGTCTGGTTCTGACGACGGAGTTCGTCGACCTGGTTCTGCATATTGTCGGCTTCAATCGTGTAGCGCACCCCGTTTTTCTGGAGTTGGGTGAGAATCGTGTCGGTGATCAGCTTGGTGTCGAAATATTCGCTTGTCTTGTTCTGTACCGGGGAAGCCATCAGGAGCTGGCGCTTCTTGATCAGGGTCTGGATTTCCGGGGTTTGGATGAGGCCTTGGGTCATCTTTTCCGAGATCATCTGGATATCGGTGGAGCCGAGGTCGGTGGTGACGGTTTCGACGGCCTTGGCGTCACCGTAGCTGACGCCAGGGGTGCCTGTTGTCGGGGAAGTGGTCTGGCAACCGGCCAGGACCAGCGCGGTGATGCTGGCCAGCAGGGACAGGCGGAAAGAGGTGGGTGCAGGCATCGTGGTCTCCTTGTGGATCGTGGGACGAAGCTTAAGGGGTTTGCAGGATCAGCCGGAAATCCGTGGCTTTGAAGGTGGGTGAAGAAACGTTGATGATTTGCTTCTGCCGACCGTAGACGATCAGGGGTTTCCAGGGTTCTTCCTCCCAGACGGTGAAGCCGTCGTTGTCCAGCCATTTGAAGCGATAGTAAAGCTGCTGGTTGCTGTCGCTGTCGTTGGTGATCTCGGTCTGGATGCGCATCAGATTGTCGCGTTTGACGGCGCGCATGTCGGTTACCCGGAGGTTATTGATCGGCCCTTGTGCTTCGATTTTGCTGGCCATGGTCGGGGCTGCCGGGGGCGCTTGCATCGCCGTTTGCGGTGGGGCGAGGGCGACAGCTCCCGGTGCCGGGGCCGGCGCAGGGGCTTCCCCGCTGCGGCTGAGCGCTTGTGGCTGGCTGAGTGTGGCGACCCGGCGGCTGGCCAGCGATGCAAACTGACCGTTGGGGTATTTGCTCAGGTAGTCCTTGAAATCATCAGGCTGCGTGCTGTTTTTGATGCTGTCCCAGTAGGCCAACTCGACGGCACGCGGGTCGACGGCTTGTGCGCTGGCCGTGGCTGTTGGGGAAGGCGCGGCAACCGTCGGTCCGGAAACGAAGAAAAAGTCGCCGTCGGATTGGTCATAGATGGCCGGTTGTTGTTCGTGGCCGACGCTTTTTGCCTTTTGGGCGACGACGGTGCGTGTGCGCTTGAGTGCTTCACTGCTGCTGATTCCGGGCTGCGAGATCATCGGCAGGAACTCGCGGGTGAACAGGCCGTTGGGATTGCGGTCGGCGTTACCCAGGCTGTCGAGGGCTTCCTGATTGGCGCCTGCGGAATAAAGGACGGTCTGTCCGCTCGGCGAGTTGCTCATGGCCAAGCCGCGCGTTGCGCCGATCGAGCGCCCGGCTTTCTTGGGCAGTGGGTTGTTGCGGCAGGCATCGAGAACGAGCAGGGTGTATTTCGCTTTGGCGTCGGCCAGCTTGTCCTGCAGGACAGGGACGCTGACGGCTTGATCGGCAACGTCCGCAGCCTCACGGGGAGGGTCCATATCCACGGGGATGAGGAAATTCTGGTTATTGATCTGGACGCCATGGCCGGCGAAGAAAAAGACGCCAACACCGCCGCCCGAAACCTTCTGGACGAATTCGTTGATCGCCTGATTCATCTTCTTTTGGCCGATGTTGGTGTAGGCCTGGACATCGAAACCCACCTTGCGCAACTCGGCCGCAACGGAGTGGGCATCATTGACGGCCTTTTCGAGCTTGGCGATATGCTGGTAGTCGTTGTTGCCGATCACCAGCGCGACGCGCCGTTCGTTGGCGGCGTGGGCGCCAGCCGTCAGGCTGACGAGGCAGGCGATGACGAGCAGGAAGCGAGGCATGGCGGTCTCCTCGGAGGCAGTGCGCTGGTTCGGGTCAGGGCGTTTTGCTTACCGGCTTACGTGCCGGTGCGCGGGCGGGTTTTTTGGGCTCGGGTGCGGGCTCGGGCAAGCCGGCACCGAGTACGCTGGGTTGGCCGACATAGACGGCGCCACCGGTCAGGCGAATCGGGATGATGGTAAACCGGTTGCCAATCGTCACTTCGTGCCGCGACGTACCGCGGTCGGTCGCGATCTCGATGGTCTGATTGCCGGGGGGAAGCATGGCGCGCGCCACCGAGATGGATTCGGGCAGGGTGCGCCAATTGCGATCGTCGGCCTGCTCTGTCACCACGGTGCCGACATTGGCCAGAATGCCAAGGGCCAGTCCGCCTTTGTAGGCCTGGTCCTGGACCAGCGACTTGAGCACGGCACGGACCGACGAACGCAGCAGAATCCCCGGCATCTGATCCTTGAGTTGGCGTCGTGCCATGGTGTCTAGGTTGCTCAAAGTGTCAACGGGATAGGCCTTGCCGGCGATGAGCAGGTTGGCGGGTACGGCTCCCCGGTTTTCCGCCTTGACGTAGGGGAACGAGAGCGGTGTGACCATGATGCCGCCCTTGCTGTTAGGCAGGGGAATCGGGACCGTGATCGACTTCCACGAAGGAGCAAAGCCGGATTCGACGACGAACAGGACGTCGGTTTGCCCGGTGCCTGGCCGACGCCGGCCGAGATCTTTGAGCCCTTCCTGCGCTAACCGGGAATTCGGGGCAAGTTGCACGGCATTGCGGTACCCGGGTTCGGCCAGCGAACGTTCTCCGGTGACCTCAAAGAAATAGCCGGCAAGGTAATGAGCGAAGGCGTTCTGGTAGCCATTTTTGAGGCGATTGACTTCCGGCGTGTCGATCTCTGCCATCGGATAATCACGCATCTGGGCGACGTTGACGCTGACCTTGTTCTGCTCAGCCTCGTCCCGAATCTTGTCATACTCCTTCTCGCGGAAGCTCTCGATCAGCTTTTCGCGCTCGTAGGTCTTTTTCATCTCGATGCGAGCCAGATCGTAGTTGCCTTGCAGTATGTGGCTTAGGGTCAGATTGGCCGAGAGCATGACTTTTTCATAATCCTGGCCTTCATAGCGACGGGTCTTGTCGTTGATCACAAAGCTCCCGATATCGCCAATGACTTTGCTCGGATCGCTGCGCACCGCATCTTCCCAGGTGCGCACGAATTCATCCGCCTTCAGCCAGGTGTCGCGGCTGCCCGGATAGTCGTTATCGAGGGCAAGTAACTCACCTTTCTCGAGATAGTAGAGAATGTCTTTCTCTTTGCTCAGGGCGTTGCCTTCATTGTTTTTATCGACCAGGCTGAGCGCTTGCTTTACCGACCCCTGGCGAACCAGACCGACCGTCTCGCGCAATTCGCTATCGTATTGGCGCATTGGATTTGCGGCGCAGCCAGCGAGGATGAAAGCGGCAAGGCCGAGGGCTGAAACGGGCATGAAGCGCATCGGAAGACTCCCTAGAAATGAGTCGGCAGATTGCCGCTCCTGGGTAGTAATAAACATTGGCTTTTTTAGGCCGATTGCTTACTTGTGTTGTGTATTTTTCCGATGATACATGAGTAAGGCGATGCTTTGCCAGCGCAAGCTTGGCTTTGGCGGCTACCGAGCGATTGGACGGTTGCGTCCCGAGTATAGGTCACTCATGCGCAGTCCGCCGTCGGTGTAGTTTCCCTGAGGATTGTCTTTGCAGAAGCGGGTGATGAAGTTCTCGATGGTGCCGTTCGAGACGACAGAGACCTGTTCTTTCGGGTGGGCATAATTGTGTCCGGTGAGCAGGCCGCGCAGCCAGGCCATTTGCTGTGCGCGCAGTGCTTCGTCTTTGGCGCCCGCCTGCCAGGCCCTGCAACTCATATCCTCAAGCCCGAGGATGTTGAGGGTTGCCGTCTGTGCCTGCGCAGCACCGACCAGGCTGGCGAGGATCAGCGCGCAAAGGGGGCGGTATGGCAAAAGTGTTTTCATCGGTGGCCAGACAAGGAGTGTGCAAGTGCATTGTGGCCGGAAGCCGGCGAGACGTCCATAGGGGGGCGCGTGCTGATGCAGCGTCAGGGGGGGCTTGCACAGGATGTTAGAATTGGTCATTGCATCTTGTGAGGTGGGCAGCGTAATGAGCGGACATCTTTTTATCGTGGCAGCGCCCTCAGGGGCGGGTAAAACGACTCTGGTGAGTCTTTTGTTGGCAAACGACCCGCAACTCGGGCTGTCCATATCCTGCACCACGCGCCCACCGCGCCCGGGCGAGGAGGATGGCCGCGAATACCACTTTGTAAGCGTCGAAGACTTCCTTGAGCGGATTGGCCGCGGAGAATTCATCGAGTGGGCCGAGGTACACGGCAACTATTACGGGACCTTGCGTCAGACCATCGAGGTCGAGTTGTGCGCCGGGCGGGATCTGCTGCTCGAGATCGACTGGCAAGGTGCGCAGCAGGTACGCAAGGCCTTTCCACAAGCGATCGGCGTGTTCATCCTCCCCCCCTCCCTGCCGACGCTCAAGGAGCGGCTGGCCGGACGTGGAACGGACTCGGCGGAAACCATCGCCCGCCGCTTTGCCGCAGCGCGAGACGAGATGCGGCATGTGGACGAATTCGACTATGTTATTATCAACGATGATCTGCAACAGGCCTATGCCAACCTTGCTTCGGTGGTGGCGGCTGCGCGGCTTCGCTATTCAACCCAACGCCAGCGCCATTCGGCGCTGTTCGCGTCCCTTCTCTGATTGACAGGATATTTATCATGGCCCGAGTGACCGTTGACGATTGCATGGAGACGATCCCCAACCGTTTTCAGATGACCCTTGCCGCTTCCTATCGTGCGCGCCAGATTACCTCCGGTGCCACGCCGATGGTCGAGCCTGACCGCGACAAACCGACGGTCATTGCCCTGCGCGAATTGGCACAAGGGCTCTATGGTGCGGAAGTGCTCAACCGCGGGCATCATTCCTGACCACTCGCCTGGTATCTGCTGCTTTCCGTGATGTCAGACGGCACGGCATCGGTCCCGCCCCGCAACGCCGGGAAACAGCCCGTACCTGGCGCTACGCACTACGACAGTGAAGACCCGGCTTACCGGGTCTTCATCGACTCGCTGAATTACCTTACGCCTGACGAGATCAATACCGTCAAGGCTGCCTACCGCTTTGCGGAAGGCGCTCACGAAGGCCAGAAGCGCCTTTCGGGCGAAGCTTACATAACTCATCCCTTGGCTGTTGCCGGCGCGCTGGCCGAGTGGCGCATGGACGCGCGGGCCATCGTTGCCGCGCTGCTGCATGACGTGATGGAGGACACGGCGGTCACCAAGATGGAGATCGCCGAGCGCTTCGGGCGCGAAGTAGCCGACCTCGTCGATGGCCTGTCCAAGCTCGATCGCATCGAGTTTCAGTCCTATCAGGATGCCCAGGCGGAGAATTTCCGCAAAATGCTGATGGCCATGGCCAGCGATCTGCGCATCATCCTGATCAAGCTTGCTGACCGACGGCACAATCTCGAGACGATGGCCGCCGTGCGCCAGGAAAAGCGGCGCCGAATCGCGCACGAAACGCTGGAAATCTACGCCCCGATCGCCACCCGTCTGGGGCTGAACAACATTTCCCGACAGTTGCAGGATCTCTCGTTCCGGCACATCTATCCGCGGCGCTTTAGCGTCCTCAGTAAGGCGCTCCGTGCCGTACGCGGGAACCGTCGCGAGTTGCTCGGAAAGATCCTTGAAGGGATCCGCAGCAAGCTCGCCGAGGAACACATCGAGGCCGGTGTCTTTGGGCGCGAGAAGAGTCTCTATTCGATCTACCACAAGATGGTCGATAAGCATCTGTCATTCTCTCAGGTGCTCGACATCTATGGTTTCCGGGTCATCGTCAAGGATGTGCCGACCTGCTATCTGGCGTTGGGCGCCCTGCATTCGCGGTACAAACCGGTGCCTGGCAAGTTCAAGGACTACATCGCGATTCCGAAGAACAATGGGTACCAGTCCCTGCATACCTCATTGATCGGCCCGTATGGCACGCCGATCGAGATCCAGATCCGTACTCAGGCCATGCACCATCTGGCCGAAGAAGGGATAGCTTCGCACTGGCTGTACAAGGACAGTGAAGAAAGCGGCGCCGATCTGCAGAACAAGATGCATATCTGGCTGCAGTCCTTGCTTGAGTTGCAGAGTGCGAGCGGTGACTCCTCGGAGTTTCTTGAGCATGTCAAGGTGGATCTCTTCCCTGATGAGGTCTATGTGTTTACGCCCAAGGGGAAGATCCTTGCCCTGCCCCGCGGGGCGACAGCCGTAGATTTTGCCTATGCGGTTCATACCGATATCGGCCATCGCTGCGTCGCGGCACGCATCGATCATGAACTGATCCCGCTTTCGGCGGCGCTGGCCAACGGCAACCAGGTCGAGATCATTACCGCGCCGCATGCCAATCCCAACCCGGCCTGGTTGTCCTATGTCAAGACCAGCCGGGCAAGAACAAAGATTCGCCAGTATTTACGGGCTTTGCAGCAGGACGGTTCAAGCGCGCTCGGCGAGACGATGCTCAATCAGGAGTTGCAGGCGCTTGGTGTTGTTCCTTCAGAAATACCAGTTGCCGTCTGGGATCGGGTGATTCGGGATGCTGGCAAGAAAACACGCCGCGACCTATATACGGATATCGGGCTGGGGCACAGCCTGGCCGCTGTGCTGGCCCAGCGCCTGGCCGAACACGAAGAGGTGCCGCAAGCGAATGCTATCAGCGCGGCACCGCTCGTGATCCGCGGCAGCGAGGGCATTGCCGTGCAGTTTGCCACGTGCTGCCGGCCGATTCCTGGTGATCCAATTGTGGGTCTGTTGCGCAAGGATCAGGGTTTGCGCATCCACACCGAAAATTGCCGTGCGGCGGTGCGCTCGCGCGCCAACGAGCCCCAAAACTGGATTCGCGTCGAATGGGCGCCCGATCCGGGGCAACTCTTCGATGTGCGGATCCGGGTCACCACGAAGAATTCGCGCGGGGTGCTCGGGCGCGTTGCGACAAGCATTTCGCAGGCAGGTATCAACATCGAATTCGTCAGCATGGACAACCGACGCCCGGGTTATTTTGCCGAGCTGCACTTCCTGATACAAATTGCCAGCCGACAGCATCTGGCGGGGCTGCTGCGCAGTTTGCGTCGTGTTCCCGATGTCATCCGTATTTCACGTGAGCAGGAATAGCCTTGAAGGTATTGATTCTTGGCGCCGGTGTGGTCGGCGTCAGCAGTGCGTGGTATTTGTCCCAGGCCGGGCATGAAGTGACGGTCATCGACCGGCAGTCCGCTGCCGGGCTGGAGACAAGTTTTGCCAACGGTGGGCAGATTTCCGTTTCGCACGCCGAGCCGTGGTCCAACCCCCACGCGCCGGCGCGAGCACTCGCCTGGATGGGGCGCGAGGATGCGCCGCTGTTGTTCCGCCTGCGCTGGGATCCTGCGCTCTTCGACTGGAGTTGGCGCTTTCTGCGCGAGTGCACGCCGGGGCGCACGCGCGAGAACATCCGGGACATCGTCGCCCTGGCCCTTTACAGCCGAGAACTGCTGAAGACCCTGCGCGAAGACACCGGCATCGAATACGACCATCTCGAACGAGGCATCCTGCACGTCTATACCGACCCGAAGGAATTTGCCGCCTCGATTGAGGCATCCAAGGTCTTGCGCGAGTTCGGTTGCGATCGACGCACGGTGGATGCGGACGAATGCGTGGCGATCGAGCCGGCGCTGAACGCCACGCGACCGATCCTGGTGGGCGGTGATTACACGCCGCTTGACGAGTCTGGCGATGCACTGACGTTCAGCCAGAACCTCGCTCAGTTGTGTCAGAAGCGCGGCGTGACTTTCCGCTATGGTCTGGAGGTTGAGCGCTTGCTCGGAGAAACGGGCAAGGTTGCCGGCGTGCGCGTGCGAACCCCGGAGGGAGGGAGCGAGGTACTGCAGGCCGATGCCTATGTGGCGGCCCTGGGCAGTTATACGCCGCAGCATGTCAGGCCGCTCGGGATCCGCCTGCCGGTTTATCCGGCCAAGGGGTATTCGGCCACCATTCCGCTCGGTGAGAACAGCGTGGCACCCAGCGTGGCCATGACCGACGATGGCCACAAGCTGGTTTTTTCCCGCCTAGGCCAGCGCTTGCGCGTTGCCGGAACGGCAGAGTTCAATGGCTACAACACGGCGCTGAACGAGATCCGCTGCCAGGCGCTCATCAAACGCACCCATCAACTTTTTCCCGAATTGCGTCCCGCGGAGGATCCCGTTTTCTGGTGCGGCTTGCGGCCGTCCACACCATCGAATGTTCCTTATGTCGGTCGCAGTCGGGTGCCCAACCTCTACCTCAACACCGGCCACGGAACGCTCGGCTGGACGATGGCTTGTGGGGCAGGCAGCGCATTGGCCGACATCGTTGATGGTCGCGAACCGCCGGTGCGTTTGCGCGCCATGTGACGTCTAGCCACACGGTCTGCCCGTATGCTGATCGATACGCACTGTCATCTCGATGCTGCAGAATTTGCGGCGGATCGATTGGCGGTGATCGATACCGCACGGGCTGCCGGTGTGGGCGCCTTCGTGGTGCCGGCTGTATCGTTGGCTACCTGCACCGATGTGCGTGAGCTGGCAAAAACGCATGCCGACTGCCATCCGGCCTACGGTCTGCACCCCATGTATCTGGACGGGGTGGATGGCGGTACGTTGACCCGGTTGCGCCATTTTATTGCGACCGAACTTGCCAGCGACCGTCCGCCGGTGGCGATCGGAGAGACCGGGCTTGATCATTTCGTTCCAGGTTGCGACGAGCAGAGGCAGAAGGACGTGTTTCTGGCGCATCTGAGGCTGGCGCGCGAATTCGATCTGCCGGTGATCCTGCATGTGCGGCGGGCGGTGGATGATGTGCTTGCCTGCCTGCGTCGTGTGCCGGTGCGGGGAGGGATTGCCCACGCCTTCAATGGCAGCACGCAGCAGGCCAAGGCGTTCATCGATCTAGGGTTTTGTCTGGGCTTTGGTGGTGCGATGACCTATCCTGGGTCAACGCGCATCCGCCGTTTGGCAACGGAACTCCCTTTGAGCTCGCTTGTCCTCGAAACCGACGCACCGGATATCCCGCCCAGTTGGCAGCCGGCGGGGCGATGTGAACCGGCATTTCTTGTTCGTTATGCGCAGGTGCTGGCCGAGTTGCGTGGCCTGACCTGGCAGTCGGTGGGGGAAATTACCGCCACGAATGCAAAAAATGCCATTTCGTTACGCGGGTGAGTAAGATACGACGGAAGGTGCACGCAAGTGCGTCTTTTTTTTGATTTTTTTGCTTCACAAAATCTTTTGACAATAACGAGGAGGGTGACGACAACGCTTGAATTAGCAACGTTTTTTGCCGATTCCATCGGCCGAAAGTTGTAGGCAGATAAAAAAATAAGGATAATGCCCTGTGGTTAGTATCGAGTCCGACGGGGGCGGTTGTCCTTGAGTCGGTGTTGTGTATTGCGCTGGTCGTAGTTGATTTCGCGAAAAGCGAGAAAGGATTGGGCGTGGAAATTTATAAAGCAGATGTAGTCATCGTGGGGGGGGGCGGAGCTGGCTTGCGTGCGGCGATCGCCGTGGCAGAATCCGATCCTTCGCTGAAGATCGCTCTGGTCTCGAAGGTTTATCCGATGCGCAGCCACACCGTGGCTGCCGAAGGCGGCGCCGCCGGCGTCAAGAAGCCGACGGACAGCCTCGAATACCATTTTCATGACACGGTGGGCGGTGGCGACTGGCTCTGTGAGCAGGACGTCGTCGAGTACTTCGTCGAACAGGCTCCGAAAGAGCTGACCCAGCTCGAACACTGGGGTTGCCCGTGGAGCCGTACGGCGGACGGTCACGTTAACGTGCGCGCCTTCGGCGGCATGAAGATCGAGCGGACCTGGTTCGCGGCCGACAAGACCGGTTTCCACATCCTGCACACGCTCTTCCAGAC
>CAZHFS010000033.1:0-14915 GCA_964531885.1 uncultured Propionivibrio sp. | reverse complement strand
CGAAGCCCGTTGAGGCAGCTAAACCGGCTCAGGCTGAAAAGCCGACGGAAGCAGCCAAGCCGGCCGAAGTGCCAAAGCCCGCCGAACCAGCAAAAGCCGACGAGCAGCAAAAGCCAGTTGAGCAAGCCAAGCCGGCTGAGCCGGCAGCCAAACCGGCTGAGGTGCCGAAACCCAAAGTGGCGCCACCGCCGCCACCTCCTCCGCCTGAGCCAAGTTTCCTGGACTCGCTGCTCGATAATCCGATGACACTGTTTGGCGGTGGCGGGATTCTCGCGCTTCTCGTCGGGTTGCTCGTGGCGCGTCGCAAGCGCGCGGCCAAGCCGGAAGAACCGCCGATTGACCTGAGCAGCACCCTTACCCCTAGTGCGGCCGGCAGTTTGGCCACAAATTCTGTATTCCGCAGTACGGGGGGACAGAGCGTTGATACATCGCGCACACCCGTGCAGACTGACTTCAGCCAAGCTGGGCCGGGCAGCATCGATACCGATGAGGTCGATCCGGTGGCAGAGGCCGATGTTTATATGGCTTATGGTCGCGATGCCCAAGCTGAGGAAATTCTGCTGGAAGCCAAGCATAAAGATCCAAAGCGCTACGCAATCCATCTGAAATTGCTTGAAATTTACGCCAATCGGAAAGATCTTCAGCGCTTTGAAACCCTGGCCAGTGAGCTTTACTCAGAAACGGGCGGCGTCGGTGCCGACTGGGAAAAAGCCATGGCGATCGGCCATAAGCTTGATCCAGCCAATCCGCTGTACGGTGGGAGTGCTCAGGCAAGTGCCACTCAAGGTGCGGTTGCTGCAGCCCTTGCCGTATCTGGTGCCGCGGAAATGCGCAATACCGTGACTTTGCCTGGGGAACTGGCCCAGTTGGCCATGGAAGCGACCGAGGCTAGCCAAGACGCGGAGGGTGCGGCGACCTTGCCAAAATCGGCTGACGAATTAAATAGCCTTGATTTTGATCTCGGCCAGGCCGAAACGCCTGCTCCACAAGCCCCGGTGCTTGATGTGGCGGCGCTTTCCCCGGTGGCAAGTGAACAGGAGCCGCAAAATGTGGAACTCGGCGCCCTGGATTTTGATCTGGCTGCAGAGCCGCCGTCAGCCGCGCCACCCCTGGATGCGACTGTTGTACGCCTCGAAATGCCTGGTGAGAATGCCGGTGCTTCGGTTGATGCGCCTGTTGAAGCGAATTTGCCGGATCTCGATTTCGATCTCGGAATCGAATCCCAGCCACAGGTTGCCGGTACTTCCGAACTGGGGGTAGAGTCCGCCACGGCGCAAGCCAAAGGGAATGACGACGGTGTTGAGTTCGATGTCTCTTTGACCGAATCGACTTTCCTCGGACGTTCGGTTCCTGGCAAGAATGGCTTTGATATGGCCAGTCTTGATCTTGAACTCGATCATGCGCCTCTGGAAGCCAGTGTGCCGCCCGTTGCATCTCCGGTGATTCCGTCGGCTGAAACGCTATCGGCGCGTACGCCTTATTCTTCGCCCATGGCGCCTCCTGAGCCCGGCCCTGTCGATGCGTTTGATCCATTCGAGCGCGATCAGGTGTCGACTGCCGTAAATCCTGATTTTGGAACGGCGCAGGCCGAAACCGTGGTTAACCCTGGCTTTACCGGAGGCGAATCTTTTGATTTGGCTCAGGCGGAGACGATGCTCGCACCAAGTTTCGGAGAATCAGGTGACGTGGTTTCTGAACTTGATATCACGCCCAACGAGGAAGTAACCACTAAACTCGATTTGGCAAAAGCCTACGAAGAAATGGGTGATCTCGAAGGTGCTCGCGAATTGTTGCAAGAAGTCGTCAAGGAAGGCGATGTCAGCCAGCGCGAAAAGGCTCAGGCCCTGCTCGCCCGTATTGGGGAATAACGCCCCCAAACCGTGGTGGACCGCCTGGCGTAAGCGATAGTCTCCGGGCCGTGACTTTTCAGGAAGTCACGGCCGATTTTTTTCAGACCACCACAATCATTATTCAGCAGAAATGCAAGAGAATCCTGTCGCGTTCAGACTCGTTCATCCCGGGACAGTGCTCTGTTTGTGGTTTTTGGCATTGGTTGTCGTGCAAGCGATCCATGGTGCGTGGGCGTTGCTGCTTGTGCCTTTTACGGTTGTGGGGCTTTGTTTGTTTGGTGGGCAGGGGGCATTCTTCCGCGCGCGACATCTTGTCTGGCGTTCCCGGTGGCTGCTGCTTACCTTGGTTTTGGTTTTATCCTGGGGAGTGCCTGGCGAGGCGCTTTGGGGGTGGTCTTGGGGGCCAACGAAGGAAGGCCTGCTTGCTGCGGCGCTACATGCTTTGCGTTTGATTTTGAGTCTTGTTTTGGTGGCCGGTTTGTTGAACAGTTTGCCGGGCAAGTATTTTCTGACGGGACTGTATGTTTTGTCGTCTCCCTTGCGCAGTTGCGGCGTTCCTTGTGAGCGAGGACTGCTTCGCATGATGCTGGTTTTGCGTCTGGTTGATGATGCGAAAGTCCGTGACTGGCGGGTGCTATTACACGAGGGGGAGAATGGGCTCTTTTCCAAAGAGAGTGAGCTTGAGATTGAGTCAATACCTATGAAATTCACTGACAAGCTGTTGATCGGATTCTCTCTGCTGCTTGTCTGCGTTCTGGGATGGTTTGTCTGGAGTCGGGCATGAAACGAATTGCCATGGGCATCGAATATCACGGCGCTTCGTTCCGGGGATGGCAGACCCAGCCAGGTGGAGGTACGGTTCAGGATGCATTGCAAACGGCGCTTGCCAAGATCGCCGGGGAGCGCGTGGATGTGGTGTGTGCTGGCAGAACTGATGCCGGCGTGCATGCGACCGGTCAGGTGGTGCATTTTGATACTGCGCTGGAGCGTCCGCTGACGGCCTGGGTTCGGGGCGTAAATACTTTTTTGCCGGAGACCGTTGCTGTCCGCTGGGCACAACCTGTCGATCCGGAGTTCCATGCCCGCTTTTCTGCTTATGCGCGACGTTACCGATATCTTCTGCTTAACCGGTCTCAGCGTCCCGGGGTGCATAGCGGGCGCGTCGGCTGGTGCCATCAGCCGCTTGATGAAGCGCGAATGCAGGCTGCGGCTGATTTTTTATGCGGAGAGCATGATTTCTCCTCGTTTCGGGCCGCTGAATGCCAAGCAAAGTCGCCGCTCAAGACCATGCATCTTGCAAGCGTGCGCCGTGCCGGCGAATTGATTGTCTTTGATTTCGAAGCCAGTGCGTTTCTTCATCATATGGTGCGCAATCTGGTCGGCAGTCTGGTTTATATCGGGCAAGGGCGGCAAGCCGTGGATTGGATGCAGACCTTGCTCGACCTTCGAGATCGGCGGGTTGCAGCCCCTACGTTTGCAGCCGAGGGCTTGTATCTGGTGGGTGTGCGTTACGAGGACCGGTGGGCTTTGCCGAACTCCGATTTCGAGCGCATGTCTGACCTCCAACTGATTTGATTTGAAGTGGACAATGCCATGCCAACGCGCATCAAAATCTGTGGACTGACCCGGCCGGGTGATGTGGACGCGGCGGTGGCTGCCGGAGCGGATGCCATCGGGTTGGTCTTCTATCCTCGCAGTGCGCGCTACGTCGAGACCGAGCAGGCGGCCCTGCTGGCCCGGCGAGTCCCGCCTTTTGTGAGTGTCGTGGGTCTGTTTGTTAACGCCACGGCGGACGAGGTGATGCGCACCCTGGCGACGGTTCCTTTGCATGTCCTGCAGTTTCATGGTGATGAGGACGAAAGCTATTGCCGTCAATTCGAGCGCCCCTACCTGCGGGCGGCGCGGATGCGTCCAGGCTTCGATTTGCTACAATACGCAGCTGCTTTCCCGTCAGCCCAGGCAATTTTGCTGGATGCATTCGTCGAGGGCTATGGTGGTGGGGGTGAGAGTTTTGACTGGTCGCTGATTCCGCCAGGCTTGGCTCGGCCACTGGTACTTGCTGGTGGTCTCGATGCCGGTAATGTTGCCGAGGCGGTAAGGCATGTCCGACCGGCGGCAGTCGATGTGTCGTCCGGCGTTGAAGCGGGTAAAGGGATCAAGGATGCCCAACGGATGCGCGATTTTGTTGCCGCCGTACGGGGGGTGGATGCGGAGCTGCGCCACAGTGCGACCGTTTAAATAGGACTGACGAAACATGCGCAAAACCTGCGGAGGCCGTACCCGAAACTGTTGGAGGCGATTCCTCGCTGATCATACTTGAGGCGGAGGCTCACAGCGTCCGTGCGTTGCATTGAACTGCAACGCGATTCTGATGGCCGCGGAAGCGGCCAAGACTCAAGGGGTTAACATGACTATCGAGAAATACGACCAACCCGATCTGCGTGGGCATTTTGGTCCTTATGGTGGAATCTTTGTTGCCGAGACACTGATCCCGGCACTTGAGGAACTGCGTCTGGCCTATGAGGAGGCACGTCAGGATCCCGCCTTCGTCGCTGAATTTGACTACGAACTCAAGCATTACGTCGGGCGTCCAAGCCCTGTCTATCATGCCAAGCGCTGGTCACAGACTCTCGGCGGCGCTCAGATCTATTTGAAGCGCGAGGATTTAAACCACACTGGTGCGCATAAAGTGAACAATTGCATCGGGCAGGCCATGCTTGCCCGTCGCATGGGCAAAAAACGCGTCATCGCCGAGACCGGTGCCGGTCAGCACGGCGTTGCGACGGCTACTGTGGCCGCGCGCTACGGGATGGAATGTGTGGTGTACATGGGCGCCGAGGATATCCGGCGTCAGGCTGCCAACGTCTATCGCATGAAACTCCTTGGGGCAACGGTGGTGCCTGTCGAGTCAGGTTCGAAGACGCTCAAGGATGCTCTGAACGAGGCGATGCGCGATTGGGTGACCAATATTTCCGATACTTTTTACATCATTGGTACGGTGGCCGGACCACATCCCTATCCGATGATGGTGCGGGATTTTCAGGCAGTGATCGGTCGCGAGTCGATTGCCCAGATGCAGGAGCAATGCGGGCGCCAGCCTGATGCCGTGATCGCCTGTGTGGGCGGTGGTTCGAATGCCATGGGGATTTTTTACCCTTACGTGCCGCATTCCGGTGTCCGCCTGATCGGCGTCGAAGCGGCTGGCGAGGGTCTGGAGACTGGTCGTCACGCAGCTTCGCTTACCGGTGGCCGCCCTGGCGTGTTGCATGGCAACCGGACGTATCTTTTACAGGATGAGCATGGGCAGATCATCGAGACGCACTCGATCTCGGCCGGCCTTGACTATCCGGGAGTGGGCCCTGAGCACGCCTGGCTCAAGGACATCGGGCGGGCCGAGTACGTGCCGGTCGATGACCGGGAAGCGCTTGCCGCTTTCCATACCTTGTGCCGTCTCGAAGGCATTATTCCGGCGCTTGAATCGAGCCATGCGCTCGCCTATGCCGGCAAGCTCGCGCCGACCTTGCCGAGCGATGCCATCCTGTTGGTTAACCTCTCGGGTCGCGGTGACAAGGACATGCATACCGTGGCCGAGTATTCAGGGATTCGCTTCTGATCATGCCGAAAATTCAAGCAGCTTTCGAGCGCCTGCAGGCGCAAGGCCGCAAGGCTCTGATTCCCTTCATCACGGCAGGTGACCCGGATCCGGCGCTGACTGTTGAACTGATGCACACCCTGGTTGACGCCGGGGCCGACATCATCGAGTTGGGTGTTCCTTTTTCCGATCCGATGGCCGATGGGCCGACGATCCAGCGTGCTTCAGAACGCGCCTTGGCTAAGGGGGTGAGCCTGCGCCAGGTGTTGTCCATGGTCGCCAATTTCCGTGCCGACAATAATGAAACCCCAGTGGTGCTGATGGGCTATGCCAACCCGATCGAGGCCATGGGCCTGCAGACCTTTGCCGCAGCCGCATTCGATGCCGGGGTCGATGGCGTTCTGGTCGTCGATTATCCGCCGGAGGAAGCTGTCGAATTTGCTCAGGCGATGAGTACGCATGCCCTCGATCCGATCTTTCTCATTGCCCCGACCTCGACGCCGGAGCGGATCGGGCAGGTCGCTGCGCTGGCCAGTGGCTATGTTTACTATGTTTCGCTCAAAGGGGTGACCGGATCGGCAGCGCTCGATGTGGCCTCTGTTGCTGAGCGAATCCCGGCAATTCGTACCAGTACCGGCGTACCAGTCGGCGTGGGCTTTGGCATCCGCGATGCCGCGACAGCCGCTGCCGTTGCTGCCGTTGCTGATGCGGTGGTGGTCGGCAGTCGCATCATTGAGGAAATTGAGCGTTCACCTGCAGGTGAGGTTTGCGCGCGGGTCAAGGCGCTGGTGACCGAGTTGCGCTGTGGTATCGACGCGGCCAATACGTAATTCAACTGGAGTCCTTTACATGAGTTGGTTGAGCAAGCTTCTGCCCCCGAAAATCAAGCGACAGGAAGGCGAATCACGCAAGTCGCCATTGCCTGAAGGCTTGTGGAGCAAGTGTCCGGCGTGCGAGGCGGTGCTCTACGCGACAGACCTGGAGAAAAATGTCCAGGTCTGTCCGAAGTGCGCTCACCACCACCGTTTGTCAGCGAGGGCGCGCATCGACCTGTTGCTCGACACGGAAGGACGTTTCGAAGTCGGAGCGGAAGTGCAGCCAGTGGATGTCCTGAAGTTCAAGGACAGCAAGCGCTACAGTGATCGTTTGCGAGACGCGGCCAAAAGCACGGGTGAGGATGATGCGCTGATCGTCATGCGGGGTACGCTCAAGGGGCAGCCACTGGTGCTGGCCGTGTTCGAGTTCGAGTTCATGGGCGGGTCGATGGGGTCCGTGCTCGGTGAGCGCTTCGTGCGTGGTGTACAAGCGGCGCTGGCGCTCAATGCGCCCTTTGTGTGCGTGACTGCCTCAGGTGGCGCTCGGATGCAGGAAGGGTTGTTCTCGCTCATGCAGATGGCCAAGACGACTGCCGCTCTCGCCAAACTCTCAGAAGCTCGCTTGCCCTTCGTATCGATCCTTACCGATCCGACAATGGGCGGCGTTTCGGCTTCCTTCGCTTTTATCGGCGATGTGGTGATCGCCGAACCTGGGGCGTTGATTGGTTTTGCAGGACCGCGCGTGATTGAGCAGACGGTGCGCCAGAAGCTACCCGACGGTTTCCAGCGTGCCGAATTCCTGCTCGACAAAGGGGCAGTCGACATGATCGTCGATCGGCGCGAATTGAGAGACCGTCTGTCCAGCCTACTCTCAATGCTATCCCGGCGGGCTGAAGCGGCGTAGGCAGGAGCGCAGACGCTGCAGAGAGTTACCGGCGGCTGCGGCCGCCGGGCTTGTTTGTTTTGATCCCAGGAAAGCAGAATGGCACTCAAACAGAGCTTGAACGACTGGCTTGCGCACCTCGAGGGCTTGCACCCGAAAGGGCAGGCTGGCATCGAACTGGGGCTCGACCGGATCGCCCGGGTCAAAACGGCGCTCGGGCAGCGCCAACATTGTCCGGTGATCGTGGTTGGAGGAACCAACGGCAAGGGATCCACCTGCGCCTTGCTTGAGGCCGTCTATACGGCGGCCGGTTACCGTGTTGGCTGCTATACCTCGCCGCATCTTATCGATTACAACGAGCGCGTGCGGGTAAATTCGGCGCCGGTAAGCGACGCAACATTGTGCGAGGCTTTTGCCCGTGTCGAGCGGACGCGCCAAACCTTGGGTGACGTGGCGCTCACCTATTTCGAGTTTGGGACTTTGGCTGCCTGGGAGGTGTTTGCTGCAGCGAGCGTTGAGGTGGCGATCCTCGAGGTCGGTCTGGGCGGGCGCCTGGATGCAGTGAATGTCTATGACCCTGACTGCGCTGTGGTGACTGGGGTGGCTCTGGATCACACCGACTGGTTGGGTGATACGCGCGAGGCCATCGGTTTTGAGAAGGCGGGGATATTTCGTGCGGCTCGGCCAGCAGTGTGCGCCGACCCAGAGCCGCCGCAGAGCCTTATCCTGCATGCCGAGGCTATCGGGGCTCAGCTGATGTGCGTTTGTCGCGATTATTCTGCAAAAGCGCTTGGCGATAGCTGGCGCTGGAGCGGTCCGCAGGGGCTGGTGGAGGATGGATTGCCCCTCCCGGCCTTGCCCGGTGCCTGGCAGCTCAACAATGCTGCCACGGTTCGTCTGGTCGTCGAATTGCTCTCGCCCCGTCTGCCGGTGGCGCATGGGCCGCTTTGTCACGGCTTGCGGAATCCACAGTTGGCTGGGCGTTTTCAAGTCTGGCCGGGGCGGCCTGCCGTGATTCTCGACGTTGCACACAACCCCCAGGCGGCTATGGGGTTGGCCGCCAACCTCGGTAGCCAAGGCGGGTTTTCGCGTACCTTGGGGGTGGTTGGCATGCTTGCCGACAAGGATATCGAAGGAACCTTGGCTGCGCTGGCTCCGGCGATTGACCAATGGTTCCTGGCCGATCTGGATGTGCCGCGTGGAGCTCGGGCCGAGCGTCTTGCCGAGGTTTTGCGGGCGCTTCCTGACTGCGGTGACATCTCGTGTTGTGCTTCGCCGATCGAGGCGCTGGCACGAGCCGCCAAGCAAGCCGATGAAAATGATAGAATCGTGGTCTGCGGATCCTTTTTTACAGTGGCCTCGGCGTTGCGTGAGCTGAGGCGCTCAAGCCACTAAGCGGGCGTTTCGTTCCTTTTATCGTACCAACAGATACCGATGACCGACGTCGCCGACGCACACTTGCAGTTAAAGAAACGGGCCCGTCGCCGGCTGATCGGGGCAGTGGCCTTTGCCGGTTTTGCAGCCGTTGTCCTGCCCATGGTCATGGACCAGGAGCCAAAGCAGCAGGTTCAGGACGTCCAGATCCGTATCCCGGGGCAGGATTTGCCTCCACCGCGCCTCTCCCGCGCACCCGAGACGCCCGTTCCAGTGCGCGCGGCTGAGCCGGCGGCTGTGGCGCCGGTCGATCGTACTGCACCTCCCGTCGAAAAGGTGCCGGATAGACCGAGCGACAAGGTGACCGAGAAAAAAGTCGAGAAGCCTGTCGAAAAAGAGAAGATCGACAAGCCCGCAGAAAAAAAAGCAGATAAACCGGCTGAAAAACCCCAGGATAAGGTTGCGGATAAGCCCGCTGAAAAACCGGTCGACAAAGCCAAGCCTGCACGCTCTGCGGAGAGCGATGCGCAGCGGGCGGCGGCCATTCTTGGGGGGAAGTTTACGGATGAACCACCTCGGGCGGCGAATGGTAACGGGCAGTATGTGGTGCTTATCGGGGCATTTGCCAATCAGGCAAACGTGAAACAGTTGCAGGCAAAGCTCGGTGAATTGTCCATTCCGGTCTACACCGAGCCGCTCGATACCCCCGAGGGGAGAAAAACACGGGTGCGAGCCGGGCCTTTCCCTGGGCGTGACGCTGCCGAACGGGCACTCGAGAAAATGAAACGGATCGGCGTCGGTGGCGTCGTTGCAGCCAAGCAATGACCGGTTTCGATTATGTCGTGGCGACAGTGGTGATCGCCTCGGTGTTGCTGGGCGCATGGCGTGGCGTGGTGGGCGAAATCATCGCTTTGCTGGCGTGGGTCATGGCCTTTTTTGCGGCACGTTGGTGGGGCGAGGAGGTCGCACAGGCTTTTTTCTCCGAACTGATTGCCGATGCGTCTTTGCGTATCGTCGCAGCCTGGATCGTGGTCTTCGTCGGGGTGCTGGTCTTGATGGGCTTGCTGCGCCTGGCTGTGCGAGGCATGCTCAAGGCGCTTGGGCTCGGACTCAGCGATCGCCTGCTGGGTCTCTTTTTCGGCTTGGTAAGGGGTGGGCTGATCGTCCTTGTGCTCGTGGCGTTGGGCGGGATGACTGCCCTGCCGAAGGAAAAATGGTGGCGCGAGGCGTATTTCGCACCACCGCTCGAAACCGCGGTGCTGGCCAGTTTCCCCTGGCTGCCGCCGGAAGTCTCTAAACGAATTCGTTTCAGGTAGGTACTCTTATGTGTGGAATTCTCGGGGTTGCAGCGCATTCGCCGGTCAATCAGCTCCTTTACGATGGATTGATGGTGCTCCAGCACCGTGGCCAGGACGCGGCCGGTATCGCGACCTCGGAAGGAGATGCGTTTCACATGCACAAGGGGCAAGGGCTTGTGCGCGATGTCTTCCGCACGCGCAACATGCGCGCGCTGCCCGGAAATTTCGGTATCGCTCACTGCCGATACCCGACGGCGGGGTCGTGTTCGGATTCGGCAGAATCGCAGCCTTTTTATGTGAATTCTCCGTTTGGTCTGGTGCTCGCGCACAACGGTAATCTGACCAATACCGTGCAGTTACAGGAGGAAATGTTTCGCCTCGACCGCCGGCACATCAACACCAATTCAGATTCGGAAGTGCTGCTGAACGTTTTTGCGCACGAACTGCAGGCTCACGCCAAAGGCTATACGCTCGATCTCGGCGCGGTTTTCGCCGCAGTTGCCGGGGTGCACCGGCGTTGCCGAGGTGCCTATGCGATCGTGATGCTCATTGCTGGCTACGGACTACTCGCCTTCCGTGATCCGCACGGTATCCGGCCGTTGGTGATCGGGGTCAATGAAACCGAGCAGGGGACGGAATACATGCTGGCTTCCGAATCGGTGGCCCTCGATACCCTGGGTTTCAAGGTTTTGCGTGATGTGGAGCCGGGCGAGGCAGTGTTCATCGACAACGCTTACCAGTTGCACCATCGTCAGTGCGCCGAGTCGCCGACGCTGTCCCCCTGTATTTTTGAGTTTGTTTATCTTGCCCGACCGGATTCGGTGATCGATGGGGTGTCGGTCTACGAAACCAGGCTGAGGATGGGGGAACATCTGGCCGACAAGGTTGCCAAGCAATTGCCGGTATCGGAGATTGATGTGGTTATCCCGATTCCCGATTCGAGTCGGCCGGCAGCAATGCAGCTCGCAGAGCGGCTTGGTGTGCCGTATCGCGAGGGGTTTGTGAAAAACCGCTACATTGGCCGTACCTTCATCATGCCAGGTCAGTCGACGCGCAAGAAATCGGTACGCCAGAAACTCAACACCGTGAGCCAAGAGTTCAAGGGGCGGCGCGTGTTACTGGTGGACGATTCCGTCGTGCGCGGAACGACGAGTCGAGAAATCGTCGAGATGGCCCGCGCCGCTGGGGCGCTCAAGGTTTATTTCGCATCGGCTGCGCCTCCTGTGCGCTACCCCAATGTGTATGGCATTGACATGCCGACGCGCGGTGAACTGATCGCCAATGGGCGCGAGGTGTCTGAGATCGCCGAGGCAATCGCCGCGGATGCGCTGATCTATCAGGATCTTGATGCGCTCAAGGCGTCGGTGACGGATCTGCGTCCGGATCTCAAGGACTTCGATTGCTCATGCTTTGATGGAAAGTACGTGACCGGCGATGTGACCCCAGAGTATCTCGACGTGGTCGAGGGGATGCGTCAGCGTCAGGTACCTGCAGACGGGTCTGCTATCGTGCATCGTACGGAGCGGATGATCGTTCCGTGTTCTGATCCTCGCTGATGAGCGGTTTGGACGCAATGGAAAACGATGAATCATTCCAGCTTGAGACTTTGGCGGTGCGTGCCGGCCAGGTGCGCAGCCAGTTCAATGAGCATGCCGAAGCGCTCTACCTGACCTCGAGCTTTGTTTTCGAGAATGCAGCACAGGCCGCGGCCCGTTTCTCCGGCGAGACTCCCGGCAATGTCTATTCCCGCTTTACCAATCCGACCGTAACAGCTTTCCAGGAGCGTCTTGCCGCGCTCGAAGGTGCTGAGGCATGTGTTGCCACGGCCTCCGGAATGTCTGCGATCCTTGCCTTGGTCATGGGGCTGTGCAGTGCGGGCGACCATATCGTTACATCTAACAGCTTGTTCGGTGCGACACAGCAACTCTTTTCCACGATCCTGCCGCGCTTTGGCGTACACACGACCTGTGTGCCACAAACCGATGTGGCAGCCTGGGAGGCGGCGATCCGTCCGGAGACCAAGCTTTTCTTTCTGGAAACGCCGTCAAATCCCCTGACTGAACTCGCGGACATCCCGGCCTTGGTGGCGATTGCCAAGGCAAGGGGCATCCGAGTGGCGGTCGATAACTGTTTCTGCACGCCGATCCTGCAGCGCCCGCTCGACTTGGGTGCTGATCTCGTCGTGCATTCGGCGACGAAATTCATTGATGGCCAGGGCAGGGTGCTGGGGGGCGCTGTTGCCGGCGCCAAGGCACTGACCGATGAAGTATTGAAGTTCCTGCGTACGGCGGGACCGACGCTCTCGGCCTTCAATGCCTGGGTATTGCTCAAAGGCATGGAGACGCTGAGCTTGCGTATTCACGCCCAGTCTGCTTCAGCACTTGAACTGGCGCGCTGGCTTGAGGCGCACCCAATGGTCGCACGCGTCTACTACCCCGGGCTGCCTTCGCATCCCCAGTATGCGCTGGCGCAGCGCCAGCAGAAGTCTGGTGGTGCGATTGTCTCATTCGAGGTCAAGGGTGGGCGGGAAGAGGCCTGGACGGTGGTTGATCACTGCCGACTGCTCTCGATTACGGCGAACCTTGGCGATACCAAGACGACGATTACGCATCCTGCATCGACGACGCACGGACGCATCACGCCCGAACAGCGTGCTGCAGGCGGAATCACCGAGGGACTGCTGCGCGTTGCCGTCGGCCTTGAAGCGGTGGCCGATTTGCAGGCTGATCTCGAGCGCGGGTTGACGAAAATCGGGGCCTGAGGGCCGGTCGTTTGTCAGCATTGCCGGCGCGGCGTCTGACACAATCCGAGAGGGCGGCCGGACGCCAAGGGCACGTTGAATATACTCCTGAGTGGGCCCGGGGGGGGCGGGACGGTGCTGTGGCTTGCTTGCGCCCGTTTAATCGTTTGGATATTGCGATGTGGTGCTTCGTGTGCGCCACATGCCTTGCATTTGATGCCGTTCGCCGATTGCTTCAGCGTTTCGCAAGGTCTCTATCAATCCCGCGTTTGACTGATGGGGGCAGCATAAACCAGGTGAGCAAGCTGGTGCTGGCACATAGCATCCAGAAAAGCAGGAATCCGATCGAATACGTTGCCAGTGGCGAGAACTGAACCGGGTTGCCGAAAAGGTAGAGTTGTTTCGGATCAAAGAGCGTAAAGAAAATCGATTCGGCGATTCCCGCAGCAATGAAGGACGGCCAGAAAACCCAGATAGTCAGCTTCATTTTCCTCTCCCCTAGGCGTGAGGCTTCTCTCCCTAAGAGTCTCGCGCAGGGGCAGGGGTTCCATTGCCACGCACTGTACAACGTGGCAACCATGTGTTTCGAGGTGCGAAGCTACTTTGGAACCCAGTCCGTCGGGGATTTGAACGAATCACGCAACAAATAGCTCATCGGTAGCTTGAGGTTGATCTGGTTCGGCGGAATTGGCGACTCAAACCACTTTTTGTAGATGGCGTTGATTTCGCCGGATTGAATCAGGCGCAGAATTTCTCCGTCGACCAATTTTTTGAACGATGGGTCGTCTTTGCGCAGAATGATTGCCGTGGGCTGGATTTCGAGTACTTCCCGAGCCAGAACGTAGTCGTCTGGTTTTTTTGCACTGGCCTGTAGACTGGCAAGAATGACTTCTTTCATGATGAACGCATCCGCCTTGCCCCGCTCCAGGAGCTCGAAGGCCTCCTCATGGTCTTTGGCGAGAATAATCTTGGCTTTCAGCGAGCGATTGGCGTTAAGCTCCTCGGCCATTTTTTCGTAACTCGTGCCGCGTGTCGTGGTGATCGTCTTGCCTGTGAGGTCATACACGCTTTTGATCCCCGTCTCCTTGCGAACCAGCACACGTCCGAGATCAAGGTAGGGTGGTATCGAGAAAGCGACTTCCTTCAGTCTGTCTTGGGTGCTGGTACTTGAACCGCACTCAAGATCGATTTTTCCCTCGACAAGGTGTTTGATCCGCGTCGATGAAACGACCAGTTCGTGCCTGATCGAGAGGTCGGGGCGTTTCAGTTCGCGTTTGACGGCGTCGACAATCTTGTAGCAAACATCGAGCATGTAGCCTAGGGGTTTCTGTGTCTTGTCGTCGACGTAGGATAGCGGTGCCGAGGCGTCGCGGTGGCCGAGAACAATAACCCCGCTCTTCGCGATTTTTTCCAGGGAGCCTGCGGCGTTGGCCCATGGGGCAACGAGGGCCAGGCAAAACAGCACGGAAGTGAGGAAGCTGAGGCGCAGTGGGTTGCGTGAAGTCACGAAAACTCTCCATTCCTGTCTGGGCGAATCGACTGAGGTTCTGCGTTACGTGGCCATCTCTTGACTGGAGAAAGCATTCTGAGCGCATGTGCGGGCGCGAGCAATAGTGCAAACGTCATATGACTTTGGTTCTATTGTCAAAGAAAAAAGCCTGCAAGAGCAGGCTTTTAAAGGTAAATGAACTGAAGTCGCTCTATTGAGGGAGCCAGTCCGTTGGTGCTTTGAACGAATCGCGCAGGAGGTAGCTCATCGGTAACTTGAGGTTGGTCTGTTTCGGTGGGATGGGGGATTCGAACCACTTGCGATAGATGGCGTTGATTTCACCTTGGGTGATAATCCGGTGTAGCTCCCCATCCACGAGTTTTTTGAAGCCCGGATCATCCTTGCGCAACATAATCGAAAGCGGTTCGATGGTCAGGGGGTCCCGCGTAAGGACATATTGATCGGGGTTCTGAGATGCGGCGCGCAAACTGGCAAGCAGAACGTCGTCCAGGATAAAGGCGTCGGCTTTGCCAGACTCCAAGATGGAAAATGATTCGTTGTGATCTTTTCCGAGGACCAGTTTGGCACGCAGGGTATGGTTTTTGTTCAACTCATTGAACAGCGCTTCACTGCTTGATCCCTTGGTGGTGACCACAGTCTTGCTCATCAAATCGTAGATCGATTTGACACTGCTTTTTGCGGGAACCAGCAATCGAACGGAGGCGACGAAGGTCGGAATCGTCGATGAAACCTGTTTTCGGCGTTCAGCCGTGCTGGTCGTGGAGCCGCATTCGAGATCGATTTCGTTAGATGTTAATGCCGTAAGGCGGGTGGCGGCAGTGACCGGAATGTATTTGATGGAAAGATCGTTGCG
>CAZHFS010000032.1:4204-15290 GCA_964531885.1 uncultured Propionivibrio sp. | reverse complement strand
GCGGTAAAGGTCGAGCCGTCGTGGAATTTGACCCCGGTACGCAGAGTCAGCCGCAACTGGGTCGGCGTTACTTGCTTCCACTCCGTCGCCAGAACCGGCTCCGGCTTGAACGTCTTGGAGTTGTAATAAACCAGCGACTCATAGACTGAGGCATGCACACCGCTGCCTAGCGCATTGTTCTGCGAGTGGATATCCCAGGTCGGAATATCGCTGGCGCTTGTCCATTTGAATGTCTTGGCCTGAATCGCGCCACTGCCGAAGGCAAGCGCCATGCAGACGGCGGCGACCGATAATTTGCGGAAACCCATGACCTTCCTCCTTTGTTAAATGAACGGCCATTCTAGCCGAAGAACTATGACCGTCAATTAGGTTCTAGCAATATCCTTTCCATAAACTTCGGATATGTAAAGCAACTTGCGTTTATTCCAAAAAAAAAGCAACACAATAAACAAAATCCATGAAACACCTCGGCCAGCATTGAGCCAATCCGCCCCACATGCCGCCAGCGCCTTTCGACAAAAGCGCATAGAAAGAGTTCACCTCCGCCCCATCCGCCACAGCACCAACCAATCGCCGCAAGGGCGTTCCACCACTTTCCCTTTCGGGTAACAAACCGAAGACCACAGTTCCAACCAATCGACAGAGGGGCCTTCCGCCATGGCTTAGGCATTTTCGAGCGCTTCGTGTATATTTTTAGCCTCCGTTGCCCTAAACAAACGCGCCATGACCCTACGCATTCTGCTTATTGAGGACGATCAACGCCTCGCCAACCTGACCGCTGAATATCTGCGCAAAAACGACTTCGAGGTGGGCATCGAGGAGCGCGGCGACACCGCCGAAAGCCGGATCCTCAACGAGAACCCGGACCTGGTGATTCTCGACATCATGCTGCCCGGCAAGGATGGCTTCGAAGTCTGTCGCGGCGTGCGCTCTCGCTACAAAGGGGTGATCCTGATGCTCACCGCGCGCGACGAGGACTTGGATCAGATTCTCGGCCTCGAACTCGGCGCCGACGACTACATCGCCAAGCCCGTCCAGCCGCGCCTGCTGCTGGCCCGTATCAAAGCGCTGCTACGCCGGGCACCCACCACCCAAGACAGTGACAGCGAGAACGCTGACGGCGAACTGGCTTTTGGCAGCTTCCGGATCAGTCAGGCAACACGCAGCACCCACCTCGGCAGCGAGAGCATCGAGTTGACCACGGCGGAGTTCGACCTGCTCTGGCTGCTTGCCAGCCACGCCGGCTCCGTCCTCTCGCGCGACGACCTGCTCCAGCAACTACGCGGCATCGGCTTCGACGGACTTGACCGCTCGATCGATGCGCGCATTTCCCGCCTGCGCCGCAAACTGGGCGACGACCCGGAAAACCCAACCCGGATCAAGACGGTACGCGGCAAGGGCTACCTGTTCAGCAAGCATGACTGGTAAGGAGAACGGCAACAACCGGCTCCTGGCGATCCTCGGGCGCTACAAGCCGGCGCCCTGGCGTGGGCGCTACAGCCTGTCACGCCTGTTCCTTAACTTTTACCTGCTGGTGATGGGCTCTTTCGTGGCCATCGCCTTTTTTGCCGACCTCGTCATCTCAACGGCAGTCAAAGGCATCACTGACGACTACACCCAGCGCTTCATGCGCGGCACCATCGTCCTGATCGAGGACGAACTGTTCCGCAAGCCACGCTCGGAATGGCCCAAGACGATCAAGGTGCTCGACAACAAATTCGCCTACAAGCTCGACATCGTTCCGCGCTGGACGCTCAAGCTCCCGCCAAAACAAGCGGCAAAACTCGACGCCGGCGAACTTGTCATCGACGCCGATGGCGACATCCTCTATCACCGCCTCAAACAAACCCCCGAGATTCTGGTCGTCGGGCCAATCTCGCAATCGGTGAGCGGCGACAAACCCCGGGTTCTCCCCTTCGAGCTGCGCATCCGGCTGCTCACCTGGAGCCTGATTGGCTTATGCCTGGCCATCGCCGTCTGGCTCTGGGTACGCCCGGTCTGGCGTGACCTTGAGGCAATGCGCCAAACCGCCCGCGCACTTGGCGAAGGGCATTTTGAAGCCCGCGCCCCCGAAGCACGCAGTCGCGCCTTTGAACTCCTGACCGAAACCCTCAACGGCATGGCTGAGCGCATCCAGCGCCTGATCGCCACCCAAAAGGAACTCTCCAGTGCGATCTCGCACGAACTGCGCACACCGATCGCACGCATGCGCTTCGCCCTGGAAATGATGACCGAGACCGAAAAACAGGCCGAGCGCGAACGCCTGGCCGAAATGATGAGCCTCGACCTCGACGAACTCGACAACCTGATCGACTCGAGCCTGACTTACTCCCGCTTTGAGCGCGAGCAACCGGAACTCAACCTCACGCCGGTGGATTTCCTGCCCTGGCTCAACGAAGAGGTCGACTCGATGCGCATCCTCGGACAACATTTGACGATCGAGGTCGACAATCAGCACATTCCTGCAGGCTTGCAAGTCGAACTCGACCTCAAAAGCATGCCGTATGCCATCACCAACCTGCTGCGCAACGCCTTGAAATACGCCAAGGGGCGCATCGCCGTCAGCGCGAAGGTCATCGGCGACAACATCCTCGTTCATGTCGACGACGATGGAATTGGCATTCCCGAAGAAGAGCGGCAGCGGATTTTTTCGGCATTCACCCGCCTGGACCGCTCCCGCGACCGCGCGACGGGCGGTTACGGACTGGGGCTGGCGATCGTGCGCCTGGTCCTCGAACAACACGGAGGCAGCGCCACAGCCGACTCTTCCCCGCTCGGCGGTGCACGCTTCACCCTGCGCTGGCCTTTGTTACAGAGCGTCACACAAACCTGACGAAGGCGCTAATGACCCCAACGCGGCATGGCGCCTATCATTGCGCCATATTCTCAGTGCCGTGGAGACGCTCAACATGCTACAAGCCGCACTCATTCGTGACCGTTTTCTTGCCGATGCCCGCCAGCACCTGCTGGCAAACCACCCTGCGACCGAGAAAACACAGGACTCCGAAACCGCCTGCTGCCGCTCTTCCGTACACTGCGGCCTTGCCTATGCCTCAAGCGGCAGAACCGAATGACCGCCATGGCAGCGCCGCGCTCAAGCTTCCCCACTGCTGAAGGCGTTGGCATCTTTGTCGGCGTCGTGGCCTGGGATCTGCTGGCCTACGGACACCTGAACATCATCAAAGCCGCCGCCATCGCGACACCATGCGCTATCGTCTGGTACGCCATCCGCTGCTGGCGACTCAAACGCAGAGACGAATAACCGCAATCACCTCATCCACTGAACGGGGCGCGACTGAGTCAGCGCCCCGTTTGCGTTCACAGCCGCCAAACTGCACGCGGTTCCCCGAGCCAGAAGCCCCTCTTGTTCCGCGATGGATACGCCCCCCCCAAGCGAGCGGCCCAGCAGTACCCCGCCCCCTTCGCCAAACGAACCGACCGATCACCGGACACCTCATCACCAACACGCCGCTCACCCAAACGTGCAATCACACACGATCATTCGCGGTTTCTCACAGGCCTTTCGGGCAGAGCTAACCCCTCGGCACAGCGGCACCTTCTTTCACTAAAAAACAACAGCCCCCTATAAAAGCGACGACAGAAACAAATAGAAACACAATCATTGTTGTTTTTTTGGCAGGGATAATGGTAATATCATTTCGTGCACCGGCAATCTATCGCTGGACTTGCATGACCCTCCTTGGTCCATCAGTCAATGATGGCAGTTCTACCGCGCCCTTGGGCGCGGTTTTTTTTGCCCTCTTACCCAGATCGCTCGCCACACGCCACGGCCCCACCCAACGAATATCACAGTCGCCAGGCCAGATCCGAGATCCGCAGCGACCGCAAGCACCCAATCCTCGGCTTACCGGGTCATCAATAAAAAACCTCATTGTGAGCATTCACTCACAATGAGGCCTTGTCGATACCAGGCTTGGCTTCTGATTGCCCGGATTGCCGACAAGCCACCGGGCACACTCAAAATCAGGCGCCGTGTCCCGCTACCGGTGAGACATTACGCATCCTGACTTCCCGTTGGGGATAGGGAATTTCTACCCCATGCGCACGGAACACCTGCAGCACCGCAAGTGCGATGTCGGAGCGCACCCCGCCCGTGCCATTTTCCGGATCGGCAACCCAGAACCCGAGTTCGAGATTGATACCGCTGTCCGCAAAATCCACCACCATCGCGCCTGGCTCGGGGTCAGCCAGAACGCGCGGCTGCTGCCGTGCGACCTCAACCATCAAACGCATGGCCAGTTCAAGGTCCGTGTCGTAACTGACTTGCACCGGCAAGGCAACCCGGACACGCGTATCGGTAAAAGAAAGGTTGCGCACGATATTGGTAACCAGGTAATCGTTCGGAACGATCACCTCGGTCCCGGACAGCATGCGGATCACGGTATAGCGCGTGGTGATCTGCGTGACGGTGCCGGTGGTCTTGTCATCAACGGCGACGAGGTTGCCGAGCCGGATCGACCGGTCAAGCAGAATGATGAAACCACTGACATAATTGCTGGCGATTTTCTGCAAACCTAAGCCCAGGCCCACGGCCAGGGCGCCGCTGAAGACCGAAAGCGCCGTGATGTCGATCCCGACCAGCGACAGGCTGGCCAGCAAGGCGATAACCGTCAGGACGGCCTTGGCCAACCGTGCCAGGACTTCACGCACGTTGCCGTCGATTTGTTCGGCGTGCAGCAGGCGGCTTTCGATCAGGCTGGCGATCCACAACGCAAACAGAACCGTTGCCCCCACTGTGATGAGTCCGTGCAAGAGCATCCAGAGATTGAGGGTCTGGCGCCCGACGGGGAAACTCACCCCTTCAAGCAGGCTGATCAGAGGCTCGTCCAGTCCGCTGAGCGACAAGACCACGCCGGCCCAGATGGCCAGCGTCAACCAGCGCTCGAAACGGCTGAGCAACTGCCCGTGCGGCAAGACACACCGAAGGAGATAGACGACCACGCGGACGAGCGCCCAACACCCAAGCAAAGGCGCAATGAGCGCCAGCAGGCTAAGGTGGGGGAACTTAAACGCGGTTAGCAGATGACGCAGGATCACCACGAAAACCAGAGCCAACAAGGGGAAAGCGACGCGCTTTAGACTCCCGGCACCAAACGCACGGAACCGCCCTCGCAACGCGCCTCCGTCGCTCTCACTGTTCGACGCCTCGCTACGAAAACGGCGCGAAAGCCAGTGCGCACTCGCCAAGGCCACGACCAGTGCGGCCAGCACCCAGTAAAACTCGATGAAATGAATATCCTGCCAAAGATCGAGCATCAGCGAAAAAAGGCGCTTTTCGTTCATCGGCGCTCCATGACCGCAGCAAAGAAACCGTCCGTTCCGTGACGATGCGGGAGAAGTTGCAGCATTTCCTGCGCTCCTCCTGTAAAACCTGACACCCCTTGCCGTTCCAGGATCTCGCCTGCCGAGCAGAGGACAAAATCCGGCCGTGCAGAAAGAAAAGAGCGGACAACGGCGTCGTTCTCTGCCTCGAGAAGACTGCAGGTGGCGTAAACCAGCCGTCCTCCCGGTTTGACCAGCCCTGCCGCCGACGCCAGGATCGACCCCTGTTTGGCTGTCAGTTCGGCAACACTGGCTTCGCTCTGCCGCCATTTGAGGTCAGGATTGCGACGCAAGGTCCCGATCCCAGAACACGGTGCATCGACAAGTACGCGGTCAAGCTTGCCGGCAAGACGCTTGATTTTGGTGTCGTGCTCGCTCTCGATCCGCACGGGATGGACGTTGGACAAGCCCGAACGGGCAAGACGCGGCTTGAGTTTGGCAAGCCTTTTCTCTGAGACGTCGAATGCATAAAGCCGCCCCTGAGAACGCATGAGCGCTCCGAGAAGCAGCGTCTTGCCTCCGGCCCCGGCACAAAAGTCAGCGACCATCTCGCCTCGCTTGGGCTGGACAAGCAAGCCGAGGAGTTGGCTCCCCTCATCCTGCACCTCAATGCTGCCATCAAGGAACAGCGGATGACGGGCCAGCGAAGGCTTGCCCGCCAGACGAATCCCGAAAGGTGAATACGGACAGGCCGTCGCGCTCAGACCGTCAGCCTGCAAGCGAGCCAAAGCGCTCTCCCTGTCGATTTTCTGGATATTGACCCGCAGATCGAGCGGTGCGCTCTGCACCAGGCTCTCGGCAAGCAATGCCAACTCTTCCGCCGGAAAGCGTGCGGCCAGAGCCGCATGCAGCCAGTCAGGCCAATCGAAACGGACTGCCTCAGGCGCCGTACTCAGATCGAAGCCCTTGAGCCCACCGAGCCATGCCCCCTCGTTGCCACGCAACACCGAGTCCAACTCACGGCGATTGAGCCCGAAACCGCAGACCAGGGCTGCGAGTACCAGTTGCCGGGCATTCGGCAGATCGCCGCAGCGCGCTGCCAGCGAACGCTTGCGACGTAACACGGCATACACCGTTTCGGCGACAAAGCCTCGGTCAGCATGCCCCAACTGGCGATGCTCGCGAAAGAATCGGGAAACCACCGCATCCGCAGGCGCATCAAAGCGCAGGAGCTGACTCAGTAAACTCTCGGCATGGCCGAGCAAGGCAGGAGTAAAACGCATTATTCAGGACTCATTTGGATTTCTGTGGCGACCTGCACCAGGCTATCGCCCTGGCTGTCGAGATGGCGAATTTTAACCGGCAACATCAAATAATCGTACGCCAGCCAAAGTTCAGTGGTATTAACGCCCGGCGCCCGCAAATGCAGCGTGCGCATTGTCCCGACGGGAAGTTCGAGCGTTTCTTCGCCAATGACCTCCAGCCGATACAGCCCATACTTTTTGCCGGTCGCCAAGGCCAGTGTTTCGCCTTGCGGCAGCGCAGGCAAATAGCCCAACTGGTAGTTGAAAGATAACAAATCCTGCGCGCCCGGCTGCACCGGCACCGGACTCCGATCACCAACCCGCACCGTCATTGCCTGCCAGTCAAACGCCGCGCGCTCGCGCAAACTTCCGTTGCGCCGCACGTTGAACTCATCGGGCCGCAAACCGTTTGCCGTCATCTGCCCACGGCTTTCCATTTCGATGCGCACCGACTTGACCAGCCAGGCAAGCCCGGTCGTTTCCAGCAAAGACTGAATGCGATACCGTCCTTCGGCGATATGCCAGCTATGGCGGGCAAAACCGATCTCGAAGCCCTGATCACCGCGCTCGACACGGTAATTGACGATGCCGCGTTCAGGAATCTGGTGCGCCGGGGCCTGTTCAGATTCTGTCGCGACGGGCTCGGGGGAACTCCCACCAGCCAGCTCATGCTCGCTTGCCAGCCCGACCGGAGAGCCAAGCGGTTCGGGCGCCCCACGTTCGGATTCTGCCGTAACGGGCGCGGGCGTTGCCCGTGCTTCCTTAGGCCGCCCTTTACCGGGGGCTCCTTTTTTACCGGGTTGGGCCGGCGCTGAGGCAACGGTCACCGGTACGGGAGGCGGCCGTTCGATCGGACGCAATTCAGCGAGAACAGGGATCGGCTCAACCTCGGTCGCCAGCTCGATGTGGGTTCCGAAAAGTGCCACGGCATGCAGGCCAAGCGAAGCCATGAGCGCCGCAAGCAGGGCAACCGGCATGCAAGCTCACCGTAAGACCGGCGCGTGCAAGGCCTCGCTTGCACGATGCTGGCCTGCAACCTGCACTCGCCCGTCCCGAATAGTCAAGCGACCTTCAGCAAACCAGCGCACGGCAAGGGTATAGACGCGATGCTCCTCGGCCAGCACCCGCTGCGCCAGGGTCGCCTCGTCATCACCATCAAGCACCGGCACGGCTGCCTGGATAATGATCGGCCCATGATCGAGGGCCGGGGTCACGAAATGGACAGTGCACCCATGCACTCGAACACCGTCTTCCAGAGCCCGTCGATGCGTGTGCAACCCAGGATAGGCGGGCAGCAAGGAGGGGTGGATATTGATCAGACGACCGGTGAACCGAGTAACAAAGACATCCGTCAGGATACGCATGAACCCGGCCAGGACCACGAGGTCGGGCGCGAAAGCATCGATACGATCAGCCAGGGCCATATCGAAGGCATCCCGATCAGCGAACTGGCGATGATCGACAATGGCCGTTGGAATCCCCCTGGCGGCAGCCAACTGGATGCCTTCGGCCTGTGGCCGATTGGCAATCACGCCAGCAACCCGCACGGGGAGTTCGCCGCTGGCAACGGCGTCGAGCAGGGCAAGCATATTGCTCCCACGCCCGGAAATGAGGATGACGATGGATTTCATTTGATTCCCAAGGTTCCGACAGGCAAAAACACCGCCGTCGCCAGACTTTGCGTGACACGGGTGATGGTCCGTCCATTGCTGTCCACCATCACTCGCGACAAGAAATCGAGCAGTCCGATCACCCGGCCGAACTCACGTTCAAAACTCAGGTTCGGATTATTACGGTCCAGTTCGTTCGAGATCAGCACAGGTTCACCGTTTGCATTGCGCGCAGATGAAAGCTTCCACACGGCAATCTCGTAGTTACGGGCACAATTGTAGAGCTTCTGTTCATGCAGTGTGTCGAAAACAAAAAACTCATCCTTATTCTCAAACGCCGCGTAGGTCATCCCCAATAGCCCCGCCATCACGCCGAGAACCCTGTCGCCGCGGTAATTCGGGCCAAGCGCAAAAAGCGTTGCCGCTCCCTCTTTCCGTCCTTCCAACTCGGGGAAGTCGACGCTACCGGCAAAGAGTCGATCAAGGGCAGCCTCCATGCTCGGCTGGCCTCCGCGCTTCCATTCCGCGGGATTCCTGCGGTACAGCTTCTCGGCAATGCGCCGCAAACCGGCCAAGACTTCCCGGCGATTCAGGTCACTGACCCGGTCGATCTCTGTTTTGGCAAGATAGCGGGGATCAAACCGGTTTTCCTTCTGCCCACGCGAGTCGACATGCGTTGCACAGCCCGCCAGATTGAGGCCAATCAACCAGAAAGTGAGGAGCAAGGGGCGCGCAAACATGCCCCATGATTACTTAAACTGAACGTTGCCGCAACCAAGCAAGAACAGCCGGGACCAAGGAAAGCACAACGATGCTGACGATGACAACCGAAAGATTGCTTTGCACCCAAGGCTGGTTGCCAAAAAAGTACCCTGCAAGGGTCAGCGAGACCACCCACAGGACGGCACCAAACAGGTTATAGGCAGTAAAACGCGAGTACTCCATCGCCCCAACTCCGGCCACAAAAGGGGCAAAAGTGCGCAGCAGGGGCATAAAGCGCGACAGCACCAAGGTCTTCCCTCCATGCCGTTCGTAGAACGCATGGGTCTTCTCAAGGGCCGCCTTGTTGAAAAACCGCGAGCCATCCCAGGAAAAAACCCGGGGCCCGATGTAGCGACCGATGTGGAAGTTGAGCATATTGCCCGTTGTTGCAGCGACGACCAGCAGGACAATGAGCAGCCCGAGATGCATCCCGCCGAGCGCCGCCACCGCTCCGGCCACAAAAAGAAGCGAATCGCCCGGTAAAAACGGGGTTACCACAAAGCCGGTCTCGCTGAACACGATCACAAACAGAATGGCGTATATCCAGACACCGTAAAGCTCAACGAGCTGCTGCACGTATTTATCGAGGTGCAGAACGATATCCACAAAAGTCAGCAGCAGATCCATACGGCGGGCATTCGGGCAAATCGAGCATTATAGCGAAGAGGCACCGGTATAATGGCCAAATGCCTGCACCTGCCCACATCCAACTCCTTCCCGACCTCCTGATCAGCCAGATTGCTGCCGGTGAAGTCGTCGAACGCCCTGCCTCCGTTATCAAAGAATTGGTCGAAAATGCGCTCGATGCGGGAAGCTCAACGATTCAGATTCAGCTTGAGGAAGGTGGCGTCAAGCTCATCCGCATCGTCGACGATGGTTGCGGCATCGCCCGCGATGAGCTGGCGCTGGCCCTGACCCGACACGCCACATCGAAAATCGCGACACTCGACGATCTCGAACGCGTTGCCACCATGGGCTTTCGCGGCGAAGCCCTGGCTTCTGTGGCTGCCGTCGCGCGCCTTACGCTTACCAGCCGCCGGACCGATGACGCCCATGCCTGGCGCCTTGCCGCACACGACGCTTCTGAGCCGCAACCGGCGGCGCTCGCTGCCGGAACCGTCGTCGAGATGCGAGACCTCTACTACAACACCCCGGCCCGGCGAAAATTCCTTAAATCGGAAACAACCGAGTTTGCCCATTGCGCCGAGGCCATCAAGCGCATCGCACTCGCCCACCCTGACGTGGCCTTCACCCTAAGCCATAACGGCCGCACCAGTCTGCATCTTCCCCGATCCGACGCAAAAGGCCGTGCCGCAGCAATCCTGGGCGAGGACTTCCTGCAAGAGTCCCGAAGCATTGACGCCCTCGCCGGCCCCCTGCGCCTCACTGGTCTGTGCGCGCAACCCGCGCATTCGCGTGCTCGCAACGATGCCCAATACTGTTATGTAAACGGACGATTCGTACGCGACAAACTGCTCAGCCATGCGCTGCGCGAAGCCTATCAGGACATGCTCCACGGCAGTCGCTATCCGGCTTACTGTGTTTTCCTCGAAGTTGACCCGGCCACGGTCGATGTCAATGTCCACCCTGCCAAAACCGAGGTCCGCTTTCGCGACAGCCGCGCCGTTCATCAGTTTGTCTTCCATGCCGTCCAACGCGCCCTCTCGGTTCCGCTCGCAGGCTCGTCCGATTTACCCGGCAGCTCGGGCTACACCACACCGCCTGAAACACGGGCCCCTGCCCCCTTGCATGAGCCAACGGCAGATAGTCCCCGCAGCCCTCCTCCGTCGCCAACGCCTGCACCGTCCTGGCCCTCTCGCCAGGAAACCCTGCGCATTTCCGAACCAGCCATAAGCGCCTACTACGCTTTCAGCGCGGCCACCCGGGAACAGACACCTACCACTCCTTCTCCGCCCAAGGCGCCCACAACGCCAGACGATACGGCGCCGCCGCTGGGGTATGCACTGGCCCAACTGCACGGCATTTATATCCTCGCTCAGAACACACAGGGGCTGGTGCTGATCGACATGCACGCGGCCCACGAACGCATCCTCTACGAGAAACTCAAGGCAGCCTCGGATCGTCATGAAGTCGCTACACAGGCCTTACTCATCCCCGCGATATTCA
>CAZHFS010000032.1:0-4104 GCA_964531885.1 uncultured Propionivibrio sp. | reverse complement strand
CATGGCGCGGTCAGGGCACGCCGCCAACTCAGCGTCCCCGAAATGAACGCATTGCTTCGCCAGATGGAAGCCACCGAACGTGCCGATCAGTGCAATCACGGACGCCCGACCTGGACCCAGCTCTCGCTCGCGGACCTCGACCGATTATTTCTCCGTGGCCGTTAAGAAGCGCATTGCAACATGAGTAATCACCCACCCCCACTGCCTCCCGTGGTTTTACTCATGGGGCCAACCGCAAGTGGCAAAACGGCTGTCGCCTTCGAACTCACCCAGCGCTTCCCGCTCGAGATCGTCAGCGTTGACTCGGCGCAGGTCTTCCGTGACATGAACATTGGCACGGCCAAGCCAGACGCCGCCACACTCATCCGTTTCCCGCATCACTTGATCGATCTGATCAGCCCGGAAGAATCCTACTCTGCCGCCCGTTTTCGTACCGACGCCCTGATCACGATCGAGCAAATCCTTGCCCGCGGACATGTTCCGCTGCTGGTCGGTGGCACGATGCTGTACTACAAGGCGCTACTCGATGGACTTGCCGAATTGCCTGCCGCCGATCCTGGAATCCGGGCTGAGATCGACCAACTCGCAGCGACCGAGGGCTGGCCTGCCGTACACGCCGAACTCGCCCGCGTCGACCCGATCACAGCCCAGCGCCTGCACCCAACCGATGCCCAGCGCCTGCAGCGCGCCCTCGAAGTATTCCGAGCCAGTGACACGCCCATGAGCCGACTGCTGGCGCAGAGCCAACGTGAGCGACCGCCGTACCACTTCCTTTCCATCGGCCTCGCGCCAAGTGATCGCAGCGTATTGCATGCGCGCATCGCAGATCGTTTCGACGCCATGCTCGCCGACGGACTCGATGACGAAGTGAAGCATTTACGCCAGAAATACCAACTTTCTCTCGATCTACCTTCGATGCGTTGCGTCGGCTACCGGCAAGCCTGGGAGGCCCAGGACGGCCTGATCCCCGCGTCAGAACTGCGCGAGCGCGGCATCTATGCCACGCGCCAATTGGCCAAACGACAACTGACCTGGATGAATAACACCCTGCGGCCGGAGTACTTCGATAGCCTGGCCAACGACCTATCGGCAAACGTCATCCGTCGGGTGGCTGGCTTCCTGTCAAACCTGGATTGACGCAACAAAGCACTCTGAACGGCAAAACCAACTGTCCGCAAAAAAACCGCCCGGTTTCCCGGGCGGAGTGGACGGAGGCATCAGGGTTTAACGATCACGCGTCTTCCCATTGACGCGAGCGTTCGACAGCTTTCTTCCAGCCTTTGTACAAGTCATCGCGCGCGCCTTGGGCCATGGCCGGCTTGAAGGTGCGATCGACATTCCACTTGGCGGCGATTTCGGCCTTGTCCTGCCAGAAGCCGACGGCCAGACCGGCGAGGAAGGCGGCGCCCATCGCCGTGGTCTCGGTCACCATGGGGCGATCAACCGGCACCCCGAGGATGTCCGACTGGAACTGCATCAGGAAGTTGTTGGCCACGGCCCCACCGTCGACCTTCAGGGCCTTGAGCTTGATCCCCGAATCGTCTTCCATGGCCTGCAGCACGTCGCGGGTCTGGTAAGCGATCGATTCGAGCGTGGCCCGGACGATGTGATTGCGGTTCGCACCACGCGTCAGCCCAGCAATCGATCCGCGGGCATACATATCCCAGTACGGAGCCCCCAGACCAACGAATGCCGGCACCACATACACACCGTGCGTATCGTGCACAGCAGCGGCCAACTCTTCGGATTGCGCTGCGTTGTCGATCAACTTGAGTTCGTCACGCAACCACTGTACGGCAGCGCCAGCGACGAAGATACTGCCTTCGAGCGCATATTCAACCTTGTTGTCCACCCCCCAGGCGATCGTGGTGAGCAGCCCATTGCGCGACGGAACCCGCTTCTCGCCAGTATTCATCAACATGAAACAGCCGGTGCCGTAGGTATTCTTGGCCATCCCATCGCCAAAACAGGCCTGCCCGAACAAAGCTGCCTGCTGATCGCCGGCATCGCCAGCAATCGGTATTTCGGCCCCGCCGAAGGTCTGCGGATCGGTCACGCCATAGACGCAACTCGATGGCTTGACCTCGGGCAGCATGCACATCGGGATATCCAACTCGGCCAGAATCTTCTCGTCCCATTTGAGCGTCTGGATGTTGAACAGCATGGTGCGCGAGGCGTTCGAGTAGTCCGTAACGTAGGACTTGCCGCGCGTCAGATTCCAGATCAGCCAGGTGTCGATGTTGCCAAAGAGCAGTTCGCCCTTCTTGGCACGCTCTCGCGCCCCCGGCACATTGTCGAGTATCCATTTGACCTTGGTGCCCGAGAAGTAGGCATCGACGACAAGGCCGGTGTTCTCGCGGATATACCCCTCCAGCCCCCGGGCCTTGAGGTCGTCGCAGATACTGGCCGTGCGCCGGCATTGCCAGACGATGGCGTTGTACACCGGCTTGCCGGTGGCCTTTTCCCAGACCACCGTGGTCTCGCGCTGGTTGGTGATGCCGATGGCGGCAATCTCGTCCGGGCGCGTCCCCGTCTTTTCCAGCACTTCACGCGCAACCCCGCTTTGCGTTCCCCAAATTTCCATGGCGTCGTGCTCCACCCAACCCGCTTTCGGGTAGATCTGGGTGAATTCCTTTTGGGCGACACCAACGCCTTTGCCCGACTGGTCGAACAGAATGGCGCGCGAACTGGTGGTACCTTGATCTAGTGCCAGAACATACTTTTTGCTCATTTTGTTTTCCCTCTTTGTTTTGTGATAGACAAACGATCAAACCAAGCAGTGTGACTCAATCAGGGGAGCAGTGCCACCGCCAACAAGGAGGCGCAGGAGGCGCCACAGATCGGGGCCACGACGGGAACCCACGAGTACCCCCAATCGGAATCCCCTTTACCCGGAATCGGCAGAATGGCATGCATGATGCGCGGCCCAAGGTCACGGGCGGGATTAAGAGCGTAACCGGTCGGCCCGCCAAAGCTCAGCCCCATGCCGAGGATCAGGATGCCAACCACCACTGGCCCGAGCCCTTCGGCGTATTTGTTGGCGCCAATGATCATGATGACGAACATCAGCACGAAGGTCGAAATGAACTCGCACAGGAAGTTCGATACCGGGTGACGAATGGCCGGCCCCGTCGAGAAGACGGCAAGTTTGAGTCCGGCGTCCTTGGTCTCTTTCCAGTGCGGCAGGTAGGCGTAATACACGAGGGTCGAGCCGATCATGGCGCCAATGAATTGCCCGGCAATGTAGGTGGGAACGAGGTTCCACGAGAATTTTCCAGCAATCGCCAGGGCAATCGTCACCGCCGGGTTAAGATGCGCCCCGCTGAACTGCCCTGCGGCATAGATCCCGAACACCACGCCAATGGCCCATGAAAAGGTGATGACGATCCAGCCGCCACCGTTCGATTTGCTCTTGTCGAGCAAGACGCCGGCGACCACGCCGCAACCAAAAAGAAGAATCATTGCGGTCCCGATGATTTCTGCTACAAATGCTGACATTGTGTCCTCCCGTTTAATTTCGTTGAGTGAAACGTTAGTACCGTTGGAATGCCTTGCTGCGTAGTTCGAATCCAGTGGGCTCGCCCGGGCTTATTTCTCCTTTTCGCCAAAACGCATGCGGTCGGAGGTCCAGATGCTGCCACCCTCGGACTGCCGGAATTTACCGATGCTCATGTTGGCAGTCGTCCACACACCATGGATTTTTCCGACCATGTCGGCGCTCGGAACGAGCACCTTGTCGCCAGGCATCCAGTCGCAGGGGAGCGCTTCTTTCTTGTTCTTGCGGATATGCACCAAGCCGGCAAGCAGGCGGAACAACTCTTCGTAGCTGCGTCCAACCGAGGGGTTGGTGATGAATGCCGACTGCACCACACCATCCGGATCAATGATGAAACAGCCCCGGTGATTGAAGAGTTGCGCTTCGTCAAAGACACCGTACAGCGTCCCGATCTTGCCCGACACGTCCGAAACCATCGGAAATTCGACCGCCAGCGTCGACATCTTCTGGACTTCCTGTTCCAGCCAGGCCTTATGGACGTACGGCGAATCCACACTCACCGTCAGCACTTCCGCTCCCAAGGCCTTGAACGCCCCGTAGTTCTCAGC
>CAZHFS010000031.1:0-15394 GCA_964531885.1 uncultured Propionivibrio sp. | reverse complement strand
GCTGATCGGCCCGTTTGTCGAGCAGAAAGGACGGGGTGCGCCCCGTCCTTTTTTTCTTGGCGGGGCGTTTGTATTTCGCATGCTCATCAAATACACTGCTACGCGTCAATAAAGGTGTTTCCAGGTGCCCAGATGAAGGTGAATGCGAAGACTTCCTTGCGTGGTTTGGTGCTTTTGGCGGGCGTTATCCTGCTTGGCCAGACGGCGCACGCTGAAGTCATGTACCAGTGTGTGGACGAGAGCGGGCACAAATCCTTCTCCAACATCCGGTCGGCCAACAAAAATGCGAAGTGCACCGCCATGGATCTGGGACCGGCGACTTCCGTGCCCGGTAGTAAAGCGACTTCATCCGCCCGCACGCCAACGCCTGCCACCTTCCCGAAGGTTGACGATTCGGCCCAAAAAAACCGCGATGCCGACCGGCGGCGGATACTCGAGACCGAGCTTGCCGCCGAGCAGAAAAATCTCGAACAGGCGCGCAAGGATCTGGCAGCACAAGAAGAGACGGTATTGCCTGAAGAACGCTTCGGGCCACAACAGCGCTGTGTCGCAGGCAAAGATGGAAAGCAGACTTGCACCAGCGTGGGCGGGAGCGGCATCAATGGTGCCAAGGTTGAGGAACGGTTGGCGCCTTTCAAGGATAAGGTTGCCCTGCACGAGCGTAATGTCCAAGCCATCCAGAAGGAACTGGCAAAGTTCCGCTGAGCCGATGCGGCTCACCCCTTTTTCCGGACTCGACTTGCTGTCGTCTTCGGTACTCGTCCTTGATGCCGAGTTGCGGCTGCGTTACATGAACTCGGCGGCGGAAAATCTGCTCGCCGTCAGTTCGCGCAGTGTTCTGGGGGCGGCGCTGAGTACGGTTGTGCATGGTGCTCCCACTCTGGATGAAGCACTCGCCCAGGCCTTGAGTCATGGGTGGGGCTATACCGGGCAAGGGGTCGAGGTGCGGCGGCAGGATGACACACTGCTGCAGCTGAATTGCACGGTTAATCCCCTGGAAGCTGCGCTGACCGACGGGGCGAGGCTGCTGGTCGAGTTGTGGCCGATCGATCAGCAATTGAAGGCGACGCGTGAGGAGCGGTTGCTGGAGCAGCAGCTGGCGAGTCGCGAACTGATCCGCAACTTGGCGCACGAAATCAAAAATCCGCTTGGTGGCATTCGTGGTGCGGCTCAACTGCTTGAGCATGAACTCAACAATCCGGCGCTGCACGAATACACCCAGGTTATCGTCAAGGAGACGGATCGACTGCAGGATTTGTTGAAACGCCTGTTATCGCCGCATCGCCCGATGCAGCCGGCGCCGGTGAATATCCATGAAATCCTGGAGCGCGTACGCAGCCTGCTCACTGCGGAATTTCCGCAGACCCTGAGCGTAATTCGTGACTATGACACCAGCTTGCCTGATCTGATCGGCGACCGGGAACAGCTCATCCAGGCGGTGCTGAATATTGGCCGTAATGCGGCGCAGGCCATTGGCGGCATGGCAGAAGGCCCTGACGGTGGCGGTCGAATCGTGTTGCGTACTCGCGCTGCGCGACAGGTGACTTTGGCCAAGCGTCGGTATCGCCTGGCCCTCGAACTGCAGGTGATCGATAACGGCCCCGGCATACCGGAAAGCATCCGCGAGCGCATGTTCTTCCCTCTGGTGTCAGGGCGAGAGGGAGGTAGTGGCTTGGGGCTGACCTTGGCCCAGAGCTTTGTGCAGCAGCATCAGGGGACGATCGACTGCGAGAGTCGGCCGGGTAAAACCTGCTTCACCTTACGGTTGCCGCTTGAACTGATCGGGTGATGGCAAGCTAATTGCTTTGTGTTTGCATCACAAACTGGAGAAGTCGGGGAATTCATGAAGCCGGTCTGGATCGTCGACGATGACAAGTCAATCCGCTGGGTGCTCGAAAAGACGCTTGCACGTGAGCAGGTGCCCTATCGGAGTTTTGCTTCGGCCAGCGAAGCCCTGGCATTGATCGAACGCGGGGCGCAGGCGCCGCAGGTGCTGATTTCTGATGTGCGCATGCCGGGCGAGTCGGGGCTCGACCTGCTCAAAAAACTCAAAGTGCAGTTGCCCAGCCTGCCGGTCATTATCATGACGGCGTACTCCGATCTGGATAGCGCAGTTTCCGCGTTTCAGGGCGGCGCCTTCGAATACCTGCCAAAACCGTTCGATGTCGACCAGGCGCTTGATCTGATCCGTCGCGCGATTGACGAGAGTATGCACCAGGTTGGTGCGGAGGCAGAGGTCGGTTTGGTGCCGGAGATTCTTGGCCAGGCGCCTGCCATGCAGGAAGTCTTTCGTGCCATCGGGCGCCTTAGCCAGTCGTCAGCGACCGTGTTGATTACAGGTGAGTCGGGCTCGGGGAAAGAGCTGGTCGCGCGCGCTGTACACCGCCACAGTTCGCGCGCCGGGAAGTCCTTCATCGCCATCAACACGGCAGCGATTCCCCGGGAATTGCTTGAGTCGGAATTATTCGGTCATGAGCGTGGCTCGTTTACGGGGGCGGCCGCCCAGCGCCAGGGGCGGTTCGAGCAGGCTGAGGGTGGCACTTTGTTCCTGGATGAAATCGGGGATATGCCGCCTGAATTGCAGACGCGGCTTTTACGTGTGCTCTCCGACGGTCATTATTACCGGGTCGGCGGTCAGTCGCCTATCAAGGCCAACGTCCGCATCATTGCGGCCACTCACCAGAACTTGGAAGCCAGGGTGCGCGAAGGGCTGTTTCGCGAGGATCTTTTCCATCGGCTGAATGTGATCCGCGTTCGTTTGCCCAGCCTGCGGGAACGGCGTGAGGATATCCCCCTGCTGGCCCGGCATTTTCTGCAAAAGAGCGCTCTGGAACTTGGCGTTGAAGCCAAGCGGCTCTCCGAGCCGGCCTTGCGTTTTCTCACCGGGCTCGACATGCCGGGAAACGTGCGGCAACTGGAGAACATTTGCCATTGGCTGACCGTCATGGCGCCGGGGCAGCTCATCGATGTGATCGATTTGCCACCCGAGTTGCGCGAAAAGCCGGTGAGCGAGTTTGTCTGTGATTGGCAGACCGGTTTTGCCGCGGAGGTTGATCGCATGCTCGCCGCTCGGAACGGGGATGTACATGAAAAGCTGACCAACATCGTCGAGCGGCTCCTCATTACCCGCGCACTGGCGCATACCAGCGGGCGGCGGATCGAGGCAGCGCATGCCTTGGGAATCGGGCGCAATACGATTACCCGCAAGATTCACGAACTGGGTCTGGACGCCGAACGCGAAGAGGGGGAGCACGGCAGCGCATAATCAGGGATAATGGGACGTTTCATTCCATGCCTTCACCATGACAGAAGAACCCCCCTCTCCGTTGTTGATCAATACGCAACGTCTGGAAAGCCTGCTTGGCGCAGCATCTGGGCGTTTTCAGGTCGACGTCCTGCCGACGTGCGAGTCGACCAACTCCCTTCTTCTCGAGCGTAGCGCAGCTGGCGCTCCTTCAGGCGCGGTGCTGGTTGCTGACCGGCAAACAGCCGGGCGCGGAAGTCGCGGCCGAGCCTGGGAAGCGGCGCCGGAGGCCAGCCTGACGTTTTCCCTCCTGTGGCATTTTTCCGGCGGCGTCGAGCGCTTGTCCGGGCTTTCCCTGGCGGTCGGCGTGGCCGTTGTCGAGGCGCTGTCGCAATGCGGTGTCCCGGATGTTCAGCTCAAATGGCCTAACGACATTCTCTATGCCGAGAAAAAACTCGGCGGGATTCTGGTCGAGGTGCAATGCGAAAGCGATTCGGCCCAGACCGTCATCGGTATCGGACTCAATCTGCAGCCGCCTCCGGCTTTCGACCTGAATGGGGTGGCCTTGCCACCGGTGGCTTTGAGCGAAATTGCTGCGCAGCCGCCTGAGCGTCACATCATCTTGGCAGCTCTACTCAAGGTCTTGGCCGAAGTGTTCGATCAATTTGACGAAGGCGGGTTTGCTGCCCTTCGGCCGCGATGGCAGGCCTACCATGCCTGGCAGGATAGGCCCGTGAGCATGTTGCGCGACGGAGAATTGGCGGCGGAAGGCACCTGTCTTGGTGCTGACGAGGATGGTGCCCTCCTGGTGCGTACGGCGACCGGATTGGAGCGCTGCTTGTCGGGCGATCTGACGCTCCGTCCCGGTACATGCTGATTGCGATTGACGCTGGCAATACCCGCATCAAGTGGGCATTGCATGATGGGCAGGCCTGGCAAAGGCATGGCCATGTCGAAACGCATGCCCCGGATCTAGCGCAGGCGCTGTCGCAAGCCCTGCAGGGGATGCCGGAAAGGCCGCGCGTGGCTGCCTGCAATGTTGCCGGGAGTCGTGTTGCAGATGCCGTGGAAACTGCCCTGGCCCGTGCTGGGTTCCCAGCCCCGAGCTGGCTCGTGTCGTCGCCTGAGTGTTGTGGTGTTCGCAATCACTACCAGGAGCCGGCGCGGCTCGGCGCCGATCGTTGGGCGGCGCTCCTCGGGGCGCGCGGCATGGTGGACAGCGACTGCTTGGTCGTGAGCGCGGGGACAGCGACGACGATTGATCGGTTGTCGGCTTCCGGTGATTTTCTGGGCGGAGTGATTCTCCCCGGGTTCGACTTGATGCGCCGGGCGCTGGCCGGTAACACCGCGCAACTGCCCTTGGTTAGCGGCAACATTGATGTGACCCCGACCAACACCGCCGACGCGATTGCCAGCGGTTGTCTGTTCGCTCAGGTCGGCGCCATCGAACGGCTGTACTCAGCCATCGCCGATCGCCCCGGGGCATGTTGTCTGCTAACCGGCGGTGGTGCGTCCTTGCTTGCCGAGAACCTGAGCATTCCGCTCCGGCGGGTCGAACATCTCATTCCCGAGGGGCTGCGTCGGTTTGCCGGGGCCGGGGGAGAATAGTCAGTAGCCAACGAAGGCAAGAGTGCGCAGGGGGTTTTGCGCGGATATACTTGCACAGGTCATACGCGTGGTTTTGTTCTGATCATCATTGCTGTGTCGTCATGGAGTATTGATGGAATCGTTACGCTTCGTTCTTCCCCAGTCGGAAATTCCTACGCATTGGTACAACGTGGTGGCGGATATGCCGACACCACCACTACCGCCTCTTGGTCCGGATGGCGTTCCGCCGACCCCGGAACAGATGGGTGCGATTTTTCCGCAGGCGATTCTTGAGCAGGAAATGTCGGCTGATCGCTGGATTCCGATTCCCCAACCGGTGCGTGAAATCTATCGCTTGTGGCGCCCCTCGCCATTGGTGCGCGCGGCTCGTCTCGAGGAAATGCTGGGTACACCGGCGCGCATTTACTACAAGAACGAAGGCGTATCGCCTGCCGGTTCGCACAAACCGAATACGGCGGTACCACAGGCCTACTACAACAAGCAGGCCGGCATTCAGCGGATCACCACCGAGACCGGTGCAGGCCAGTGGGGTTGCTCGATGGCTTTGGCCGGGCAGATGTTCGGCCTCGACGTACGCGTCTTCATGGTCAAAGTGAGCTACAACCAGAAGCCGTATCGACGCTCGATGATGCAGACCTGGGGCGCCGAGGTGTTTGCCAGCCCCTCTGACATGACGCAAACCGGGCGGGCTGCCCTGGCGGCCGATCCCACCAATCAGGGGTCGCTGGGGCTCGCGATTTCCGAGGCGGTCGAGGAGGCGGCGTCGCGTAGCGATACCAATTACGCACTGGGGTCCGTGCTCAATCACGTGGCTCTGCATCAGACGATCATCGGGCTGGAGGCCAAGAAACAGTTTGAAATGGCCGCCGACTGGCCCGATGTCATTTTTGCTCCATGCGGTGGCGGCTCGTCGTTCGCCGGCCTCGCGTTTCCCTTTGTGGCTGACAACGCCGCGGGCGGTCGCAATGGCAAGCCGGTACGTCTGGTGGCCGTTGAACCGACGTCCTGTCCGTCTTTGACCAAGGGGGAATATGCCTACGATTATGGCGATTCCTCGGGCTTTACCCCGCTGATGAAAATGTTCACCCTCGGCCACGACTTCATGCCGCCCGGTATTCATGCCGGCGGCCTGCGCTACCACGGTGCCTCGCCTCTGGTCTCGCAGCTCTATCACGAGGGATTGATCGAGGCGATCGCCGTGCCTCAGCTGGCGACCTTCGAAGCCGGGGTGATGTTTGCCCGCGCCGAAGGTGTCATCCCCGCGCCGGAATCTTGCCATGCCATTCGTGGCGCGATCGACGAAGCGCTGCGCTGCAAGGAAACCGGCGAGGCCAAAACCATCCTCTTTAATCTCACCGGGCATGGACATTTCGACATGGGCTCGTACGACCGCTACTTCGCTGGCGAACTCGAAGACTTTGCCTATCCGGCCGAGGCGATTCGCGAATCGCTCCAGCATCTGCCCAAGGTTGGGTGAGCGGGGGCTGATCGGAGAAGGCTTTTATGCGCGTTTTTGTTTTTCTGCTGGTTCTCGTCAACTTGCTCTTCGCCGCCTGGTCGCAGGGCTATTTAGGCATGACGGAATCACCGGATGCGCAGCGGGTCAGCCAGCAACTCAATGCCGAGCGGCTGGCTATCGTTGCGCGCGATGAGCCGCCACCGCTGCGCTCTGACAAAGCGGGGCGAGCGGATAAGGCCGCGCTGAAGGCCAGCGTCGAAGAGGATGGCAAGGGCGATTCTGGCAAAGGGATGCCCGAGCTGTGCCTGCAGGTCAATGATGTGCCCAGCGAAGCGGCTCAGACGGTCGTTGAGCTGTTCAGCCAGAAACTCCCGTCATTCCGCGTCCAGCGCACGACACATGCGGCCAACGCAGGGTTCTGGGTGTTCATTCCGCCCCTGGCGACTAAGAAGGAGGCCGAGACCAAGGCCGCTGAGCTCAAGCGCCTCGGCGTGCCCGAGTTTTTCATCGTGCAGGACGGGGCGCAAGCGCGGGCAATATCTCTTGGCGTGTTCTCGACGCGCGATGCAGCCAATGCCCGCCTTGAGCAACTGCGCAGCAAGGGGGTGCGCTCGGCGAAAATTGGCGAGCGCCCGGCCAAGGCGACATCGTACGATCTGCAGATCAACGGGCCAGAGTCCTCGGGTGAAGGCGCGCGCCGGCTCCTTGGTGAACGCTTGCCTGAGCACCCCTTGTCATCCTGCAAGGCTGTGCCGTGAGCTTTGTGGTCGGGCTCACCGGCGGGATCGGCAGCGGTAAGTCGACCGTTGCTGAACTGTTTGCCGGCCACGGTGCGGCGATCGTCGATGCGGATGCCGTCGCCCATGCCCTGACTGCGCCGGGGGGGCTTGGCCTTGCACCTTTGCGTGCGGCATTTGGCGACTCGATCCTGCGGGCCGATGGTGCACTGGATCGGGTGACCATGCGTGCGCTGGCCTTTTCCGATCCGCAGGCCAAAGAGCAACTTGAGGCAATTCTTCATCCATTGATTCGTGCCGCTTGCGAGGCGGCAATCGGCGAAGCAGTGGATGCCCCCTACGTGATGCTCGTGGTTCCTTTGCTCGTCGAATCCGGGGCCTACGCCAAACGCATTGACCGTCTGTTGGTCGTCGACTGCCCGGAAGAAAAGCAAATTGCGCGCGTCATGGCACGGAGTGGTCTACCCGCCGACGAAGTGCGTCGCATCATGTCCACGCAGGCGACACGGGCCAGCCGATTGGCCGCGGCCAGCGACGTTCTGGACAACGCAGGGGATCCCGCCGCCCTGCAGGCGCCTGTGGCACGCCTGCACGCAAGATACTGTGCGATGGCTCGGGAAAAAAACGGGCAAAAAGTTCAAGTGAGTCGTTGAGATTTTGTTGCAAATGTCTCAGAATGCACGGAATTATTCATCTTCGATGTGATTGCGGCGTGATTACCTACGAATACCCGTTCAATGAGCGCATCCGCACGCTGCTGCGACTCGAAGATCTTTTCGAGAAGGTGCATCACTTCGCGCAGCAGGATGGCCCGCGGGAACACCACGTCGCCTTGCTCTCCTTGTTTGAAATCCTCGATGTTGCCGGGCGGGCTGACCTCAAGATGGATCTCATCCAGGAACTTGAGCGCCAGCGTCAGGCGCTGCTCTCCTATCGAAACAACCCGGCGATTTCAGAAGAAGCCCTGTCCGGAGCGCTTTACGAAATTGAACAGTCTTCCGCCGCGCTGCTCGGGATGAATGGGAAGATTGGCCAACATCTGCGCGACAACGAATGGCTCATGGGCATCAAGAGCCGCGCAGTGATTCCCGGTGGGGTCTGTGAGTTCGATCAGCCCACCTACCATTACTGGTTGCACCAATCGACAGATGCGCGCAGTGCGGCGCTGGAAGGATGGATCAAGCCGCTCTTGCCGCTGCGTGGTGGCCTCGACATCGTCTTGCGTCTTTTGCGGGCCAGTGGTCGCCCTGAGAGAAAGGTGGCCGAAAATGGGGCTTTCCAGATGATGCTTGGCGGCAGCAATGCCCAGATGGTGCGCGTCTTGCTCAAGGAGGGCGTTGCCTTCGTCCCCGAGATCAGCGCTAACAAGTATGCGCTCAACATCCGCTTTACCTGTCCCGACTACGACCATCGGCCACGCCATGCCGAAACCAGTGTCGAATTTGAAATGATTTTCTGCAACCTGTAGCCCCTCACTCCATCCCCTGATGTCTTCTCCAGCAAGGAAAGTTCGCTGCCCGCAGTGCGGCGGCGAGTCGTTTTGGTCGCCCGAAAACCGCTGGCGCCCGTTTTGTTCAGAGCGCTGCAAGCTGATTGACTTGGGTGCCTGGGCCTCCGAGGCATACCGGGTGCCGGTACAGGAAGAGGATCCGCTTTCAGCGAGCGAAGGAGCGCCGGCAAAGCCGGCGTCCAACTGAACCGTCTACCGCCAGCCGCGCATCTGCGCGATGCCGTGTGCGCCGTGGGTGCGTGCGGTATTTAGCGTGTCTGGCCCCAGGCCGCCCAGCGCATAAACCGGTAGCGGCAGATCGTCGATCCGGCGGGCGAATTGGTCCCAGCCGAGCGGTGGTGTCTCGGGGTGGGTGAGCGTGGTCTGCACTGGGCCAAAGACCACGAAATCAAGACCGAGTGCTGCAGCCTGGGCGAGCTCCGCGTCGCTGTGGCACGAGGCCGCGACGATTGGCAGAGCTGGCCGTGCGCCGAGGGCCATCAGGCCGGGGGCCGTGTAGTGCACGCCGTCGGCTCCGATTCGAGCCGCCAGCGCCACACCTTCGGCGCCTTCCGCGTTGATCAGTACACGTGCGCCGGGGTGAGCGCGTACTCGCGTTATAACGCTTGAGGCGAAACGTTCCCGGATTTCTGGGGGCAGTTTTTTGTCACGAATCTGGACGAGCCGAAGGCCGTTTTCGAGGGCTGCTTCCAAGCGGATCAATTCGGCGTCGACGCCATTTTCCTCGGCACAGGTGATCGCGTAGGTGTCTGGCAAGGCGAGGGCGTTGAGGATTGGGCCGTTGGCTGGCAGCACCGGATCAACCGTTGGTTCACCCCCGAGCGGCACCCAGGAGAACCCACTGTGTTCGAGTGGCGCCACCTGGCCATGCCAGGCCGGGACGCGGAAAAATTTGAGCCGCACATGGGCATGCGGATAGACGAAGCGGCGGGTGAGCCACGGCCATGCCGTATCGACCACGATGCCCAGTTCTTCCTCCAACTCACGCGCCAAAGCGGCAGCGTAGGTTTCGCCCGGTTCGACCTTGCCGCCGGGAAACTCCCAGTAGCCGGCGTAAACTTTGCCTTCCGGACGGCATGCGAGCAGGTACTCACTTTTGCCGTTCTCCTCTCGCAGCAAGACAGCGGCAGCAACCTCGGTGAGTTTTGCCGCAGTCATGCGCGCCGTCCGGCGGGGCGTTTTCCGTGCTGGGCTGCCCAGTCCTTGGCAAACTGCCAGGCCACACGTCCGCTGCGCGAACCGCGCATGAGCGCCCAGTTGAGCGCTTCGCGCTCGGCCTTGGCAACCTCGGCGTCGCTTAGGCCGAACGTGCGCAACCAGTGCGCGGCAATGGTGAGGTAGGCATCCTGATCGAAGGGGTAGAACGAGAGCCAGAGGCCGAAGCGTTCGGAGAGCGAGATTTTTTCCTCGACCGCCTCGCCCGGGTGAATCTCGTCGCCGACTTTGTGCCCCTCAAGGTTTTCGGCGTGGTACTCGGGCATCAGGTGGCGGCGGTTCGAGGTAGCGTAGATCAGCACATTCTCGGGGGCGGCGGCCAGCGAACCGTCGAGGACGACCTTGAGCGCCTTGAAGGTCGCGTCGCCGGTATCGAAGGACAGATCGTCGCAGAAGACGATGAAGCGCTCGCGTCGCCCGGCGACCAGGTCGACGATGTCCGGTAGGTCGACGAGGTCGTTTTTGTCGACTTCAATGACGCGCAGGCCGGCATCAGCGAATTCGCTGAGCAGCGCCTTGATCAGCGAGGATTTGCCCGATCCGCGCGCGCCGGTGAGCAGCACGTTGTTGGCCGGTTTTTTCTTGAGAAACTGACGGGTGTTGGCGACGATGCGTGCCTTCTGCTCGTCGATGTCCTGCAGATCGGCAAGACGGATTGACGCCGGACGCGGGATCGCCTGCAGGTACCCTGCGCCACCGCGCTTGCGCCAGCGAAAGGCGCAGGATGCCGCCCAGTCCGGGTGGGGGGTGGCCGGCGGGAGCAGAGGTTCGAGACGGTCGAGCAGGTGCTCGGCACGGGCAAGGAAGCGTTCCAGCGTGGCTTGGTCGGGGTTCATCGCGAGGGGGGCCGACGGTATACTCGGCAGATTCGGAAAACCACACACTCTATCCAAACGATGTTCAAAAGCCAAACACGCCGCCGGCCTGGTGGGCGCCCCCTGCTTGCACTGAGTCTTGCCACGCTGTTTCTCGCCGCCTGCAGTACCGTCAAGGAGCCCCTGAGCGGACTATGCCCGACTTGTCCGACCTGCCCGGCGCCCGGTACGCCGACGCTCACTCCCGATTCGGCCAGGCCTGCCGCGCCGCCGCTGCAGGCTGCGCAATGGAGCGATTTGCCGGGTTGGCGCGATGATGATCTCAAGGCCGCCTTGCCTCCGTTGTTGCAATCGTGCCGCGCACTCGCCAGCCGGCCCCAGTGGCCGCTCTGGCGTGCCGCCTGCGAGGAAGCCAAAACCCTGAATGGTGCCGCGCCGGCCCGCTTGCGCAGCTTTTTTGAAACACAGTTTGCCCCGTACCGGCTGACCAATCCCGATGCCACGTCACAGGGCCTCGTCACCGGCTACTACGAACCCCTGTTGCGTGGAGCGCGGACGCGCAGCACCAAATACGGCGAGCCGGTTCTGGGGGTGCCGCCCGATCTCCTGACCATCGACCTCTCCGACGTGCTGCCCGATCTCAAGAACATGCGCCTGCGTGGGCGTTTGCAGGGTAATAAGGTCGTTCCGTATTACTCGCGCTCCGAGATCGTCGGCCGCGACGCGAACCCGGTCGGCAAAGTGCTGCTGTGGGTAGATGACCCGGTCGAGCTCTTCTTCCTGCAGATTCAGGGGTCGGGGCGGGTGCAGCTGCCGGATGGCAAAATGGTGCGCATCGGCTATGCCGACCAGAATGGCCACCCGTATCGTTCCATCGGCAAGGTGCTGATCGAGCGTGGCGATTTGAAACCCGAAGAAGCCTCGATGCAGGGCATCCAGGCCTGGGCGCGGGCCAATCCGGCGCGGCTCGACGATTTGCTCAACAGCAACCCAAGCTACGTCTTCTTCCGTGAACTGCCTCCCGCCGGTAAAGAGGGTGATGGCCCGCTCGGGGCGCTTGGCGTGCCGCTTACGCCGGGGCGCAGCATCGCCATCGATCCGCGCCATGTGCCGCTCGGCGCGCCGGTCTATCTCGCCACCACGCAGCCCAATAGCGACGTTCCCTTGCGCCGCTTGATGCTGGCTCAGGATACGGGGGGCGCCATCCGTGGGGTGGTGCGTGCCGATTTCTTCTGGGGCTTTGGCGCCGACGCAGGTGCACAGGCGGGGCGAATGAAGCAACAAGGCCAGATGTGGGTGCTCTTGCCGCCGGGGGCAGCACCGAAGTGAAAGCAGGCCCGGGGTAAGCCCGGGCCAGGCGCCAAAATGGTGAGCCGGGCAGGCAGGATGCACGTTCCTGGTGCGCGGCTTCGCGCGGCTTGTGCCTAAGTGATTGATCCGTTGGTTTTGTCCTGATTGGTACGAAGCTTGCAAGCGAACTCCAGATTATTCTCGGAGGACGCATGGAAACGCTCAAAACCGGTCACGATGTACTGTTCATTCTGCTCGGCGGCATCATGGTGCTGGCCATGCATTCCGGCTTTGCCTTTCTTGAGCTTGGCACGGTGCGCAAGAAAAACCAGGTCAATGCCTTGGTCAAAATCCTGGTCGATTTCTCGGTATCGACCATTGCCTATTTTTTCATCGGCTTTACCGTGGCCTATGGCGTCAATTTCTTTGTTGGCGCCGAGACCTTGATGCAGCAGAACGGGTTTGAACTGACCCGCTTCTTTTTCCTGCTGACCTTTGCTGCCGCCATCCCGGCGATCATTTCAGGCGGCATCGCCGAGCGGGCGCGCTTCAACCCGCAACTGATCGCCACCTTCGTGATCGTCGGCTTCATCTACCCGTTTTATGAAGGCATCGCCTGGAACCAGGCTTTGGGCGTGCAGGCCTGGCTCAAAGCGACGTTTGGCGAAGAGTTTCACGATTTTGCTGGCTCCGTCGTGGTGCATGCCATGGGAGGCTGGCTGGCGCTGCCGGCGGTGCTGCTGCTTGGCGCACGCAGTGGCCGCTACAGCAAGAGCGGCGGCATCGCCGCGCACCCGCCTTCATCAATTCCCTTCCTGGCCCTTGGCGCCTGGATTCTCACCGTGGGGTGGTTCGGCTTTAACGTGATGAGCGCTCAGACGCTCGACAAAATCTCCGGCCTCGTCGCCCTCAACTCGCTGATGGCCATGGTTGGTGGCACGCTTGCGGCGCTTGCGTTGGGCAAGAACGACCCGGGCTTCGTGCATAACGGGCCGCTTGCCGGGTTGGTTGCCGTGTGCGCCGGCTCGGACATCATGCACCCGCTGGGGGCCTTGGTCGTCGGCGGGGTGGCCGGAGCACTATTCGTTTACATGTTTACCCTGACCCAGAACCGCTGGAAGATCGACGATGTGCTTGGCGTGTGGCCGTTGCATGGACTCTGCGGCGCCTGGGGGGGCGTTGCGGCAGGTCTGTTTGGCCAGACGGCGCTGGGAGGCGCCGGCGGGGTGGCCTTCATGCCGCAACTTTTGATGACCGGGCTCGTCATCGTGATTGCTCTGGCAGGGAGTTTCGCGGTGTATGGCCTGTTGCGCGCAACGTTGGGCCTGCGCTTGTCGCGCGAGGAAGAATTCAACGGGGCCGATTTGAGCATTCACCGCATCTCTGCTTCGCCGGAGCGAGAAACAAACTGGTAAGGGTACGGTACGGAGAAGCACTCTCCGATGCCACAAAGCAAGCCAAGGTCAGGCAAATTGCCTGACCTTGGCTTTTGATGGGCGTCGGCTCTCCGCTGGCCTTGTCTGGGTTTGCAGCTCGACCGTGCGGCGTGTCGAGGCGTCAGCAAGACCGTCCCGCAGCCACCTCGGCCCGATATTGATCCAATACCGTCCTCAGTATCTGCACGTCGGATTCAAACGTCTCGGGCAACAAGGGGCCAAAGGAGAAACGGAACCAGCCCCGGTATGGAGACACGTAGTCCGGGTCTTTGGTGTGAGGGCGGGCCATGTCGCAATCGACGCCTCGGAGGATGGCGGCACCGTGCTTGAAAAGCCGGCGATTCAACTCACTGGCTTCCAAGCCTTCCGGCAGCCGCAGCCAGTGATAGAAGCCGCCATCTCCCGTGTAGACGCCGAGCCCCAGCTTCGCGAAGGCTTCGCCGTAGCGCGCGCGCTGCATGCTGTAATGTTTGTCCACCGCCTCGCGCGCCATCGCTACCCGCTCCGGTTCGAGCAACTTGACCGCATAAAGCTGCGACGGGTGGCTCACGCCACCCATGCCAAAGCTCGAGAAATTGGAGAGGGTCTCGATGTTCTTCTTGCTGGCGATGATCCAACCAATGCGGATGCCCGGGCACTGGAGCCCCTTGGTGCAGGCCCCGGCCAGGAAAACGTTGCTGTTGTCGAGGTCCTTAACGTAGCGGATGCCGCTCACCCCCTTTGACGGGTGGAACATCTCGTAGGCTTCGTCGAGCAGGATGCCGCTCTTTGGTTGCTCGGCCATTGCGATCAGCTCCTCCAGCTCCGCGCCAGCTCGCGTGTGACCGGTCGGGTTGCCCGGGTTGGAGATGATCGGCATCAGGTGCGTCTTGGCGTTGAGGCCGGTGCGGTCGAAGTACTCCGCGTTGGACGGGCGGAAACCGTTCGCTTCAGTGAACGGTACGACGCGCCAGCTGGCATTCGTCTGGGTCATGATGTCGAGGTAGGCTGGCCACTCGACGTTGCCGATGCGGACCTCGACGTGCTTCTTAAGAAACTGGAGTACTGCGTAGATGCCGGGCCGACCACCGGCGAATACCATGACGTTCTCCGGCGTGATGCGAGAGCCGTAGAAGCTGTTGTAGTAGTTGGCGATGGCCTCGCGCAGCAGCGGATGCCCCCAGGCTTTTGGATAGAAGCGATCCTCCCAGCTTACATCCACGCTCGACGGCAACGGCGGCCCACCGGCGAGCTGCGTTGTTAGCGGGAAGCCCTGCGACCAGGGATGCGTCCCTTCGGAGCCCATGAACTGGCCGAAGCTGTCCCGGAAGGCGTAGAGGGTCTCGTAGATGCCCATTGGAGGGCAATTGTCCGACAAAAAGGAATCGCGTTGCATGGAGAAGAGAGGGCGATGAGTTGGGAAGGACAAAGTATAGAAAACTGCAAGCCATCGTCAATCGGAAATCGGACTGACTTCGCCCCGTTGCGCCATGCAACCGAGGCGCGCCGCATTGTCTGGATGCGTTGAATGGCTGCCTCGACTCCGTGAGCGGTCAGTGCGCTAAACCGAGTCGAAGCTCAGCAAAAGCTAAGGTGCTGAGTGTCGTCGATGTAACGAGGCTTGAAATCGGCGATTCTGTTGAAAAACTCCGTTTGCAACTGCGCCAGAGCAACTCAGCGATATTCAGACCTTCACAGTCGCTCCGGGAGTGGTGAACATTGCATGGGGAAGAGTTTAAGTCGCCCCGAAATACGATCGAAACGGCCATCAAAAGAGTTTTTCAACAGAATCCAGAGTTTGTCGACGTTCGACTCCCGTCAAGACACCGGCCCATGTGGGCAGTTAAGCAGCCCTCGGAGGTCTCTACAAAACCCGGGGTGGTTCAGGCTACAGAATTTTGATCACTGAATAGGCCTCACCCATTGGCCTGTGGCTTGTAAACTAGCGCGCTTCCATTATTTGATTTGACCATGGCAATTACTATCAACGAAGACCTCCGAACCTATATCGATCCATTGACAGAGGATGAGTACGCCGCACTAGAGCGCAGCTTGCTTTCCGAAGGATGTCGCGATGCACTGGTGTTGTGGGGTGATCTTT
>CAZHFS010000030.1:0-15447 GCA_964531885.1 uncultured Propionivibrio sp. | reverse complement strand
GCTCGCCGATTTCTTCAGCGCTTTCCTAGCTGCGCATCAAATCGACAATGTGAGCGGCAACGCAGGCGGGTTGATCATGGTGCAGATTGTGTCCGCAGTCGGCGATTGTGACTTCCTGAAGGGTGCGGAAGCACGCGCGGCGTGCGGCGTAGTCCTCGGGCTTGGCCAGGCAATGCCGCATGATCGAGGAGTCGTCGCCAAGCAGCGAACAGGTAGGGGCGCGCACGGCTCGCCAGCAAGCTTGTGCGTCAGCCAGCGGAAAAAGCGCAGGCGTTGGCCAGCGGTGCTTTGGATCGGCGCTGAAAACAAAGCGTCGTTCCGGCGTCTCGATGACTGCGTGCGCGGCGATGAAGCGTGCCCTTTCAGGCGAAAGACGCGGATTGTCGCGGCGCAGGCGGGCCGCGAATTCGTCGGGAGAAGCGTAGCTTCGGAAGTGCGCTTTCTCATTGCGCAGGGCATCAAGCCAGGCGGCGCATCGTTCGGGAGAGCGCTCTGGCTTCTCGCTCCACAGTACAAGACCCTCCAGTAAAATGAGCCGGTTGATGCGCAGCGGGCGGATGCCAGCATAGAGACTGGCGACAATGCCGCCCATGCTGTGGCCGAGGAGGTTGACCGGCTGATCTGGGCTGATCCATTCGAGCAGCGCGTCGAGGTCGCCAAGGTAGTCGGGAAACCAGTATGGGCCGGCGTTGTGTTGGCTGCGTCCGAAGCCGCGCCAGTCCGGAGCGAGGATACGCCAGTCGGCAGGCAGGGCATCGACGAGAAATTGGAACGATGCCCCGAGGTCGCCCCATCCGTGCAGGCAGAGAAGTGTTGGCGCTTCCGCGGGAAGATTCTCACCCCAGACATAGAAGTGATAACGCACGCCGCGCAGTGGCACGATGCGGGTCGAAAACGGGCGCATGTCAGCTGGTGCCTAGAACCGGCCGGATGACCGGTGCCTCACGGATCGGCAGGTTGACGAGGGCGGCCAGGCTGGCCAGGGCGATGTCGGCATACCACATCCAGGTGTAATCACCGAAGCGGGTGATGGCCTGTCCGCCGAGCCAGGCACCGAGGAAGCCACCGATCTGGTGAGAGAGCAGGGTCAGGCCAAAGAGGGTGCCAAGGTAGCGCGCGCCAAAGAGTTTGCCGACGATGGCAGCAGTCGGTGGGACAGTTGCCAGCCAGGTAAAGCCCAGCCCGGCAGCGAAAATGTAGAAGGTGATGTCGCTGCGTGGCGCCAGGAGGTAGAGCGCGATCATGCCCGCGCGTGAAGCATAGAGAACGAACAGCAGGTGCTTGCTGCGGTAGCGAGCGACGCCAGCGCCTGCGAAGAGGCTGCCAAGGATATTGAATAGGCCGATGATGGCCAGGGACCAGCTGGCAACCGTCGGGGGCAAACCACACAGGTTGACTTCGCCGGGCAGGTGGGTGACGAGGAAGGCGATGTGAAATCCGCAGGTGAAAAACCCGGCGTGCAGCAGGAGATAACTTGGGTCGGCGAGTGCGGATTTGACGCTGGCCCACAGGCCGGGGTGTGTCGATACGGCGTGTTGCGCGTGTTTGGCGGCGGATGGGGAGACAATCCTTCCCACCAGCGGCAGTGCGCTCAGGACGATGCCTGCAAGTGCCCAAAAGGCATTCATCCAGCCGAGGAGAGCGATCAGCTTTTGCAGGATAGGGGCAAAGACGAACTGGCCAAAAGAGCCTCCGGCGTTGATTATTCCAGATGCGGTGGCGCGTGCTTCAAGGGGAATGCGGGCGGCGGTGGCGCCGATCAGAACCGAGAAGCTGCCAGCACCTGAGCCGACTGCCGCGAGAACACCCAAACTGACGGTGATTCCGAAGGCCGAGGTCAGGAATGGGGTGAGGGCACAGCCCGCCGCCAGCAACAACAAGCCGCCGAGCAGGACCGGCCGGGGGCCGTAGTGGTCGGCGAGGGCGCCGGAGATGGGTTGGGCCACCCCCCACATCAACTGGCCAACAGCCAGGGCGAAACTCAGGGTGGCGATACCCAGGCCAGTGTCTGCATCAATCGGGGCAATGAACAGTCCGAAGGATTGGCGGGCGCCCATCGTGACCATCAGCAAACCGGCAGCAGCCAGTGTGACGGCGAGGCTTTGTGGCGTATTGAGGGCGCGGAGCATCAGCTGAAGTCCTGATCGAATGTGTTCTGATCGGGCATTTTCAGGGGAGGCAGCAAAAAGGGCAATTGTGGATTTTTTGCCGTGCCTCTTCACGGTCGTTGTGGCGTCATGTTTTGAAACGCACTTGCACGGTAAGATGTCCGTTTTTCCCTCTTCCTCGAAAGCGTTTATGCCAGTCAAGATCCTGCCGCCGACGCCATCGGCCTACACCTACCCTTTGCTGATCAAACATCTGCTGCATGCGCCGCTGGCCGTCGCCGCCAACCAGGAAATTACCTACCGCGGGCAGGTCCGCCATACCTACCGCGATCTGCGCCAGCGCATCGGACAGCTGGCATCGGCGCTGGCAGGGGTTGGCGTCGAGCCCGGCAAGACGGTCGCGGTGATGGATTGGGACAGCCATCGTTACCTCGAATGTTTCTTCGCCGTGCCGATGATGGGGGCTGTGCTGCAGACGGTGAACGTGCGCCTCTCAGCCGAGCAGATCCTCTATACGCTCAATCACGCCCAGGCAGACGTTCTGCTCGTCAACCGCGAGTTTTTCCCCTTGCTGGCGCCGATCGTGTCCCGCCTGGAAACGCTCCGTACCTTCGTGCTGATCGACGATGACTACCATGGAGGAGAATTCCCTGCGGATGCGCCTGTGTCGTTTGCGGGCGAATATGAAAGCCTTCTGGGGCCTGCCGATGCGGAATTTGTTTTCCCCGATTTCGATGAGAACGCTCAGGCCACGGTGTTCTACACCACCGGGACAACCGGCCTGCCGAAAGGTGTGTTCTTCAGCCACCGCCAGCTTGTGTTGCATACCCTTGCCGTGGCGACTTCGGTCGGCAGTGCTCCGGCCAATGGGCGTCTGCATCGTGAAGATGTGTATATGCCGATTACCCCGATGTTCCACGTGCATGCTTGGGGCTTCCCCTATGTGGCTACCCTGCTCGGGGTGAAGCAGGTCTATCCTGGGCGCTATCTGCCGGGCACTTTGCTGCAATTGATTGCCCAAGAAAAAGTGACTTTCTCGCATTGCGTGCCTTCGATCATGCAAATGCTCCTTGCGCATCCCAGTGCCGAGCAGACGGATCTCTCCAACTGGAAGGTGCTGATCGGCGGGTCGGCCATGTCGCAGTCGCTGGCGTTGGCCGCGATGGCTCGGGGGATCGATCTATTGTCTGGCTACGGAATGTCAGAAACCTGTCCGGTGCTGACCATTGCCCATCTTGAATCGGCCGATCTGGACTTGCCGCAGGACGCGCAGGCGCGATTGCGTTGCAAGACAGGGCGGCCGCTGCCACTCGTTGATCTGCGCACCATCAGCGCTGAGTTCGAGGACATGCCCCGCGATGGTGTGAGCACGGGCGAGGTGGTCGTGCGCACGCCCTGGCTGACGCAGGCGTACCTCGACGCACCCCAGGCCTCCGCTGAACTGTGGGCTGGTGGCTACCTGCATACTCAGGATATCGGCCATATCGATGCGCGAGGGTATTTGCAAATTACCGACCGAATCAAGGATGTGATCAAGACGGCTGGCGAATGGACGTCATCGCTTGAACTAGAGGATATCCTGGCGCGTCACCCTGCTGTCCAGGAAGTGGCGGTGATCGGGGTGCCCGACGAGAAATGGGGAGAGCGCCCCTTGGCCTTGGTTGTACTGAAACCCGAAGCAGCGCTCACGGCAAATGAGCATGAAATCCGGCGCTTTGCCGCGCACCTGATCGAGCAGACCGGGGTGTCGCGGCATGGGGTGCTGCTCCAGGTTCGCTTCGTGCCTGAGCTGGTCAAGACCAGTGTTGGCAAGATGAATAAGCGGGCGATGCGCGAGGCCGAGTGCGCAAGCGTGTGACACGTAAAGATAGACCGAAAGAAAGACCATGGAATTGATCGATCTGCGCAGCGATACGCTGACTAAACCGACACGGGAAATGCGTCAGGCAATGTATGACGCCGAGCTGGGTGATGATTGTTACGGCGAGGATCCGACCGTACGTGCTCTCGAGGAATTGGCAGCCGGCATGGCCGGTAAGGCCGCGGCCTTGTATGTGACGAGTGGTACGCAAGGCAATCAGCTTGCCGTGATGGTTCACTCACGGCGCGGTAGCGAAGTGGTGTGCGAAGCGAGTGCACATATCGTTGGCAACGAGAGCGGTGGGATCGCTGCGTTGTCAGGTGCCCAGACACGCACCATCGAGGCTCCGTACGGAAAACTGACCCCGGCGCTGGTGGCGCCCTATATCGAACCACGCAAATCCAATTGCCCGGGCGCTTCGCTGTTGGCTGTGGAAAATACGCACAATGCGGCCGGAGGGGTTTGCTATACGCCGGATGAGATGGCGGCACTGCATGCGCTGGCGCAAGAGCATGGTGTGCCCGTGCATGTGGATGGTGCCCGCATTTTCAACGCGGCGGTGGCACAAGGCGTGACGCTTGATGCCTTGGCCCGACATGCCGAATCGATGCAGATTTGCCTTTCAAAAGGCCTGTGCGCACCGGTTGGCTCGATCCTCGTGGGCGATGCCGATTTTATCGACGAAGCACGGCGTTATCGTCGCCTCCTCGGTGGGGGCTTGCGTCAGGCCGGAGTAATTGCGGCGGCCGGGATTGTCGCGCTCAAGTGCATGGTCGACCGTCTGGTGGAGGATCATGCGCACGCCCGTTTGCTGGCCGAGGCAATCGCCGGAACGCGCTTGCAGATCGACCTTGCCACCGTACAGACCAATATCGTGCGCGTCGGCGTCGGTGCGCTCGGGATCGGTGCCGCCGAATTCGTTAAGCGCTTGCGCGAGGCGGGTGTCCTGGCTAACGTCAGCGCTCCCGACGCAGTACGCTTGGTCACGCACCACGATGTGACGCGGACACAGGTCGAACAGGCAGCGGCGATTCTGCGGCGGCTTGCCGCTTGAGTCCGTCGCGATAGCTTGGGAAGTGCCGCGCTGCGCCTCTTGCGAGGGGCGCAGCGGCTATTTCTTGTCGCTTGGGCGGGAGGTTACCAGTTTGCCGTTTTCCACCGGGATGCGCGTGCCGGGGTCGTGGTCGAGGCGGATGGTGTCCTGCTTGTCGTTCAGTCGGTAGGTGACGTCAAAACCTAGCGGACGCTCGATGTCGTCATAGACCGTCTTGCACTGCCGCTCGGTAACAGTTTCGACATCCTTGTCCTGCATGTTTTTCTGCACCTTGTTTCCGGCGTAACCACCCGCAGCGGCTCCCGCGACGGTTGCGACAGTCTTACCGGTCCCGCTGCCAATGGTGCTGCCCAGCGCACCACCCAATACCCCGCCGATAACAGTGCCGGCAATTCGGTTTTCGTCCTTGACGGCCGCCTTGCGCTGAATTGCGACGTCGCGGCACTCCTCGCGTGCTTGTTTGACGGTCTCGCTGACAGGTTTGACCGCAATCACCTCAGCAAACTTCGGCCGACTGAGGGTTTGATAACCGGTGATGCCGGCCGCGGTGATGCCGACGGTGGCAATACCGCCAATCAGGATGCCTTTCAACATGCTGGTGTTCATCCTATCTCCTTCCGGTGTGGGTGTGAGTCGAGGCCCAATGCTTGGCAAAAGATGGCTTAATTCCCGGCGTTGAACCCGTGAATCTGCCGCCTTGCTTTCTTCGTCGGCCGTCCGCGCAGATCGCTGCCCGGCACAGGCGCCAGGCGTCGTGCTTCTTGTTGTGCCAGACGGCGAGCGACGCTCTCCTCCGTTTCTCGGTAGAGGGTTTGCGCTTCGCTGGCCGGACGGCGCAACGGGTTGATACCCAGAACAACGATCGACCAGCGGTTTTCGCCGACAAGGATGTCGAGCGCATCGCCACTGCGAACTTCGCGCGCGGGTTTGACCGCGGTGCCGTTGAGCCGTACATGGCCTGAGTTGACCGCCGCGCAGGCAAGTGAGCGTGTCTTGAAGAAACGTGCCGCCCACAGCCATTTGTCGATGCGCAGGCACTCGGGCGCTGCAAATTCTGTGTTGCGCGTCACAGCTTGCTGGCGTCGAATTCGATATGCGCGGCTTCTTCTCGTCGCGTCAGTTTGTCGAGATAGAGGTAGACCACCGGGGTGAGATAGAGCGTCAGCACCTGCGAAACCATCAGCCCGCCGACCACCGCGAGGCCGAGTGGTTGCCTGACTTCCGCCCCGGCGCCCAGCCCAAGGGCGATCGGCAAGGTGCCGACGAGGGCAGCCAGGGTGGTCATCATGATTGGCCGGAAACGGATCAGGCAGGCCTGGAAAATGGCTTCGTAGGCAGCAATCTTGTCGTGTCGTTGTCGTTCAAGAGCGAAGTCGATCATCATGATGGCGTTCTTCTTGACGATGCCGATCAGCATGATGACGCCGACGAAGGCGTAGAGGCTGAGGTCGACCCCGAACAGCAGCAGGGTGATCAAAGCGCCGAGCGCGGCCGAGGGCAGGCCAGAGAGGATGGTCAACGGGTGGATGAAGCTCTCGTAGAGGATGCCGAGCACGATGTAGACCACCAACACGGCGATGACGAGCAGCATGCCCAGTCCTTTGAGCGAGGACTGGAATGCCTGTGCCGTACCCTGCAGGCTGGTGCCCAGCGAGGCGGGCAGGCGAATTTCCTGTTCCAGCCCCTTGATGCGGTCGACCGCATCGCCGAGCGAGGTGCCGGGCAGTAGGTTGAACGAAATCGTCACCGAGGGCAGTTGCCCCTGGTGGCTGACAGTCATGGCCTGCGTCTTGCGCGTTGTATTGACCACGGTATCGAGCGGGATCAACTTGCCGTTCGAATCGGGGGCGTTGAGCCGGGTGCCTGCACCCGAAGCCCGTACGTAGATGCGCGAGAGCATCGACGGATCGATCTGGAAGTCGGGCGCGACTTCCAGAATGACCTGGTACTGGCTCGATGCCCCATAGATGGTCGAGATCTGGCGTGAACTGAAAGCGCTTTGCAGGGCATCTTCGACCTGGGCGAAGGACAAACCATGTGCGGCGATCTTTTCCCGGTCAACTTCCAGGGCAACGACCGGGCTCTTGTTGTTGAGGTTGCTGGTGACGTCGATGAAACCGGGTAGTGCGCGAATCTTGTCGATCAGTGTGTCGGTCCACTGGTACAACTCGTCGAGATCGGTGCTTTGCAGGGTGTATTGGTATTGCGCGGAAGTGACCTGGCCGCCGATACGGATCGCCGGCGGGTTCTGCATGTAAACCCGGATGCCGGGCACGGCCGCGAGCTTGGGGCGCAATTGCTGGATGATCTGATCCGCCGATAATTCGCGCTCGTCACGCGGCTTGAGGATCATGTTCAATGAGCCGGTGTTGGTCGTTGGGCGGGAATTGGTGGCACCCACCGAAGACATGAACGAGCGGATGTTGGGGTCTTGCGCGACGATTGCCGCGATGGCCCGTTGTTTCTCGACCATGGCGGCAAAGGAAAGGTCCTGTGCGCCTTCGGTCACGGCAGTGATCTGACCGGAGTCGCCGCTGGGCAGGAACTCCTTGGAAATCTGGGTATAGAGCGTGCCCGTGGCGAGGATGGTGATGACGAAGCTGGCCATGATCGTGCGCGGGTGGCGCATGGCCAGGCTCAGGGTTTTTTCGTAGGCGCCGAGCAGGCGCTGGAACAGTTCGTCGAACAGGCGGAAAGCGCGCCCGTGCTCTTCCGAGTCAGTGTGCTTGAGGTAGCGGCTGCACAGCATCGGTGTCAGGGTCAGCGACACGATGCCGGAAACGATGATCGCGGCGCAGATGGTGACGGCGAACTCATTGAGCAGTCTGCCGACGATGCCGCTCATGAACAGGATGGGGATGAATACCGCAATGAGTGAAACCGTCATCGAAATGATGGTGAACCCAATTTCGCGCGACCCCTTGATCGCAGCCTGCAACGGTGTTTCGCCGAGTTCGATGTGCCGGACAATGTTTTCCAGCATGACGATGGCGTCATCGACGACGAAGCCGACGGCCAGGGTGAGCGCGAGCAGCGACAGGTTGTCCAGGCTGAAACCGAGGGCGTGCATGACGGCAAACGTACCGATCACCGAGATCGGTAGGGCCAGCGCGGGGATGACTGTCGCCGAGAGATTGCGCAGGAAAAGCAGGATGACCAGGATGACCAGGAAGCCGGCGATGACCAGCGTGATCTCAACGTCTTCGATACTCTCCTTGATCGTCACGCTACGGTCGTAGAGCGTGGTCATGCTGATCGAGGCCGGCAGCTTGGCCTGGAAGCTGGGCAGGATGCGCTTGATGGCATCGACCGTCTCGATGGTGTTGGCGCCGGGTTGGCGCTGGATGGCCAGCACGATGGCGCGCTTATCGACGTTCCAGGCCGCGACGCGTTTGTTCTCGACGCCGTCAATCGGCGTGGCTACGTCTTCGAGGCGAACCGGTGCGCCGTTGCGCCAGGCGACGATGAGCGGGCGATAGGCTTCGGCCGAGGTCAGTTGCCCGTTGTCCTTGATGGCGAAAGACTGACGTTCGCCGTCGAGCAGGCCGATCGGCTGGTTGACGTTGGCCTGGACGACAGCCTGCTGCAATTCGTCGATGCCCATGCCACGTGCGGCGAGCATGTCCGGGTTGGCACGAATGCGTACGGCGTATTTCTGCGAACCGAAGACCTGCACCTGGGCGACGCCGCTGATTGTCGACAGGCGCTGGGCGAGCTGGGTTTCGGCGTATTCGTGCACGACCGGCAGGGGGAGCGTTGGCGAGGAGAGCGCGATGAAGAAGATCGGTGCATCGGCCGGGTTGATCTTGCGGAAGGACGGTGGCGTCGGCATGCTCGACGGCAATTTACGTTGTGCTGCGGCGATGGCGGACTGGACATCCTGCGCGGCGGCATCGATGTTGCGCTCTAGAGAAAACTGCAGGGTGATCGACGTCGTGCCTTGGCCGCTGGTCGAACTCATCGAGTCGAGGCCGGCGATGGTCGAAAACTGGCCCTCCAGGGGGGTGGCCACCGCCGCTGCCATCGTTTCAGGCGAGGCGCCGGGCAGGTTGGCAGTGACCTGGATGGTCGGAAAGTCGACGCTGGGCAGTTCGGATACTGGCAGGGCGCGATAAGCGATGAGGCCAAAAATGACGAACGCTGCCATCAGCAGCGTGGTCATGACAGGCCGCCGGATGCAAAGCTCGGGCAGATTCATGGTGTCCCCTTAGTTTTTCTTTTTGCTGTCGCTTTGCTGCACTGCGTCGGCCTTGTCTTTCTTCTCGCCGTCTCCGGCGCCCTTGGCCTTGATCTTGGCGCCGGGAGTGAGGCGCAGGTGCCCATCGGTGATTACCGTTTCCCCGAGCTGGATGCCTTTGCCGATGGCCGAATAGCCTTCATGTGCCGCGAGCACCTGGACGTTACGGTTCTCGACCGTGCCGTCCTCCTTGGCCACGTAGATGTAGTTGCCTTCGGCGCCCTGCTGCACGGCTTCGTTGGGGACAGTCACCGCATCCTTGAGTGTTTCCAGGATCAGCGACAGATTGAGGAATTGGCCTGGGGTGAGTTTTTCGTCCGGGTTGGCGATTTCTGCTTTGATGAGGACGGTGCCAGTGGCGGTGTCGACGGCATTGTCAATGAAACGCACCGAGCCACGGAAAGCCTGGCTGCGATCGCTCGGCAAACTCACATCAACTGGTAGTCCGCCATTTTTCATGGCAGCACGAAGACGAGGGAGGTGCTTTTCTGGGATCGGCGCAGCGACGAGCAGTGGGTTGGGGCGATTTACGACGGCCAGTACCGTGTCGTTCACCTTGACCGAAGTACCGGGGAATACCAGGCGCGCACCAACCGTGCCGGAGATCGGGGCGCGGATCGTGGTATAGGAAAGCTGCAGGCGAGCTACCTCGGCTGCCGCAGCGCTTGCTTTTTGGTTGGCAGTGGCAGCGGCTTCGTTGGTGCGGATGTCGTTGACCTTCTCCTCCGACACAAAATTACGCTCGCGCAGTGTGCTGTAGCGTTGCGTGTCGGCGCGGGTCTTGGCAAGCAGCGCACTGTCGCGGACTGCCGTGCCCTCGGCTTGCGCAAGGCGGGCGGTGTAATCGCTCGGGTCAAGGCGGATCAGTACATCCCCCTTCTTGACATGCTGCCCTTCAGTGAAGTGTACGGAGACAACCTGCCCATCGACTCGTGATTTGATCGTCACACTCTCAAACGCTTCCGCGCGTCCAACGACCTTGAGTTCTACCGGAATGTCGCGCGCTTCCGCCTTTGCAGTGACCACCGGCACGGGCGGGGAGGGGGGCTTTTTCTTTGCCTTGCTGTCCGAGCAGGCGGAGAGGGCCAGAACGGGGATGAGGATCAGGGCAAGGCGCAGGTTGCTCATGGCAGGATGTTCTCGAGGGCGTAGAGTGCTTCGATTGTTTCGCGGTGCCGGATCAGATGCATCTGGGCGCCGTCGACCATGACCTCGGCGGCGCGTGGCCGGGTGTTGTAGTTTGAACTCATGGTCATGCCGTAGGCGCCGGCAGACATGACGGCCAGCAGGTCGCCTGCATTGAGCGCCAGGGGCCGGTTGTGTCCGAGGAAGTCGCTCGACTCGCAGATCGGGCCGACGATCTCCCAGTGCTTGCTTTGCCCTTTGTGCGGGGCAACCGGGTAGATGTCATGCCAGGCATCGTACAGGGCTGGTCTGGCCAAGTCGTTCATGGCGGCGTCGACGATGGCGAAATTCTTGACTTCGCCCGGCTTGAGGTATTCGACGCGGGTGAGCAGTACGCCGGCGTTGCCCACCAGGCGCCGCCCCGGCTCGAACAGAACCTTAAGATGCCGGTTCTTGAGTTCTCGAAGGAGGGGGGCCATGTAGGTTTTGATGCTCGGGGCTTCCTCATCGCGGTAACGGATGCCGAGTCCCCCGCCGAGATCAATGTGATGCAAAACGATGCCCTCGGTTTGCAGCCTGTCGATCAGTTGCAGCAATTTGGCCAGGGCTTCGGAGAAAGGTGCCGGGTCGAGCAGTTGCGAACCGATGTGGCAGTCGATGCCGCAAATGTTCAAGTGAGGCAGGTTGGCGGCGAGTTTGTAAAGTGCCAGCGCATCGTCGTAAGCGACGCCGAATTTGTTTTCTTTCAGTCCGGTTGAGATGTAGGGGTGGGTTTTGGCATCCACATCCGGATTGACGCGCAGGCTGACAGGCGCCTTGACGCCCTGTGTGCCGGCGATGGTATTTAGGCGGTCAAGCTCTGCGGCGGATTCTACGTTGAAGCACAGGATGCCGGCCGCCAGGGCCTGTTCGATTTCAGCAGTACTCTTGCCGACGCCGGAAAAAACGATTTTTTTCGGATCTCCGCCCGCCGCCAGGGCGCGTTGCAACTCGCCGCCCGAGACAATGTCGAACCCTGCCCCTTTGCGGGCGAAGAGGTTAAGGACGGCCAGGTTTGAATTGGCCTTCATCGCGTAGCAGACGAGCGCATCGAGTCCGGTGAGTTCCTGCTGGAATTCGTCGATCGCAGCCTCAAGCGCGGCCCGTGAATAGACGAAACACGGCGTGCCGTAGCGTTCGGCAATCTCGGAGAGCGGTACTTTTTCGGCGTGCAGGGAGCCGTTGATCAGATTGAATGCGTTCATCGAGGAGGTCTGGCTGGGTGGCAGGGCGTGCTAAGATCAGTGGAACCGGGGCTTAGGGAGCCGGTTGAGGCTGTGCCGCCGGTGGTTTTGCCACGGGGGGAGGCAAGGTCAACGGGCCGCGAGTGCCGCAAGCGGCAAGGAGCGTGGCGAGCAAAAGGACAGTGAGGGCGCGACGCATGATGGTCCCGGATCAAAATTGGAAAATGGTAGCACAGGATGAATGAGACCGAATTTCGAGTATTGGCGGATGCCGCCTTTGACCGCTTGGAGACCGCGCTGGATGCCTGCGATGCCGAGATCGACTGGACGCAGGTTGGTGCAGGGGTCGTTGAGTTGGAGTTTGCCAACGGCAGCAAGATTGTCGTGAATCGCCACGCCGCTGCCCGGGAAATCTGGGTGGCGGCGCGCAGCGGCGGGTTTCATTTCCGCTGGGATGGCGAGTGCTGGCGCGATACGCGCGATGGCCGCGAGCTGTTCGAAGCCCTTTCCGCGCTGGCTTCCTTACAGGCCGAGCAAACTCTCCGTCTGAGGTAGTCGGCCAAGGAACTTCTTAAGTGCCAGCGGCCGAAGGTCGCTCACTGAGGGTTCAGTCGACCGGTTTGGCGTTCGGGTCTTGGGGCGCCTCTTCTTCGATTTGCTGCGGCACATTCTCCTTGTAGAAGAATTCTTTGCCCGGGCCCCTGCCGCTGCCCGGCGTGTCGATCGCCACCAGACCTTCCGGTTGCGGTTGGAATGACTCAGGCACGTCTTTCAGGGCGCGGCTCATATAGCCGATCCACATCGGTAGTGCTGCCGAGCCGCCGGTTTCGCCGTTGCCGAGATTCTTCGGCTGGTCGAAGCCGATCCAGGAACAGCCGACGATGGTGCGTTGGTATCCGCAGAACCAGGCATCGACGTGTTCGTTGGTGGTGCCGGTCTTGCCCGCCAGGTCGCGCCGCTTGAGCTGAACCGAAGCGCGCGCCGCGGTACCGGAGAGCGTTACTTCGCGCAGCATGCTGTCCATCAGAAACGCATTACGCGGGTCGATGACGCGCAACGTATCGTCGCCGGCCGGGATGGGTTGTGCCTGGGCAAGTATGTTGCCTTTGTCGTCCTGAATGTCGCGCACAATATAAGGCTGGATGCGGTAGCCGCCATTGGCGAACACCGCATAGGCGCTGACCATCTGCCACGGGGTGACGGAGCCCGCTCCCAAGGCCATGGTCAGGTAGGGGGGGTGTTTCTCCGCCTCAAAACCGAAGCGCGTAGCGTAATCCTGTACGAAATGCACTCCGCTCGACTGCAGAAGGCGGATCGAGACCATGTTTTTCGACTTGGCAAGAGCCGTGCGCATGCGCATCGGTCCTTCGTATTTGCCATCGTAGTTTTTCGGCTCCCACGCTTGCGATCCGGTCACCGAGGCCGGGATACTGATGGGCTCGTCGTTGATGATCGAAGCTGGGGTGAATCCTTTTTCAAGCGACGCCGAGTAGATGAATGGCTTGAAGCTTGAGCCCGGTTGGCGCCACGCCTGGGTGACGTGGTTGAATTTATTGCGCGAGAAGTCGAACCCACCGACCAGAGCGCGAATCGCACCGGTTTGTGGATCGGCAGACAGGAAAGCGGCTTCAACCTCGGGCATCTGTACGATGCGCCAGTTGTTCTTGTCGTCGGTCTGGACACGAATAACTGCGCCACGACGTAGTCGTTTGTTGGCAGGAGCTTTGTCATCGATCATCCGGGCGGCGAAGCGCAGGCCGTCGCCACTAATCGTGATCAACTCACCGCCGCGCCGGTACGCCTTGATCTGTTTGCTGTCGGCTTGCAGCACGATGGCCGGCCGAAGATCCGGTGGGTCGCTGAAGTCTTGCAGCAGTTCGTCGAGTGCTTCGTCGTTGTCCGATTTGATACCACTGAGCTCGACATAGGCTTCGGCGCCACGGTAGCCATGTCGGCGGTCGTAATCGATAACCCCACGGCGCAGGCTGGCGAAAGCTGCTTCCTGGTCGGCTTTGAGCAGGGTCGTATAGACCTTGAGGCCGCGTGTGTAGACATCTTCGGGGAAACGTTCAGCGGCCATTTGCCTGGCCATTTCGGAGACGAATTCGGCGCGAACGGCGTAATCGTTGGTCTCACGGCGGACGATCAGGGCTTGTTTGAGCGCCTGCTCATGTTGTTTGCTGTCGATGAAGCCGAGTTCAAGCATGCGGCGCAGGACATACTGCTGGCGAAGGCTCGCCCGCTTGGGATTGACCACGGGATTGAAGGCAGAAGGCGCTTTGGGTAGGCCTGCCAGCATTGCCGCTTCGGCGACAGTTACGTCCTTGAGCGGCTTGCCGAAATAAATCTGTGCAGCGGCGCCAAAGCCATAGGCTCGTTGGCCAAGATAAATCTGGTTGATGTACAACTCAAAAATTTGGTCTTTACTGAGGTTGTTCTCGATTTTGAAGGAGAGAAGTGCTTCGTAAACTTTGCGCGAATATGTTTTTTCCGAGGAAAGGAAAAAATTCTTGGCGACTTGCTGGGTAATCGTGGAGGCGCCCTGTTTTTTGCCTCCTCCAATGATGTTACTTGCCGCGGCCCGCAGGACACCGAGCGCATCGATGCCTCCGTGCTGATAAAAGCGCTCATCCTCTGCGGCGAGAATGGCCTTTTTGAGAATATCTGGCGCATCCTGGATGGTGACAAATGCACGTCGTTCCTCTCCGAACTCTCCGATCAGGTGTCCGTCGGCGGTGTAAACCCGTAGCGGAATCTTGGGTCGATAGTCGGTGAGGATGTCGAGCGACGGTAAGTTGGGGTAAATCAACGTCAAGGCAACCACAACCAAGGCGATGGCCATGGCGATGAGGCCGCCGATGAACATGACGGGCAGGAGAATCCAGCGGGAGAGATTGGGCACGGGCGTGGGAATGAGACAAAAAAGGGGCAAGAGGTGTTGCGCAATTATAAACGTAGGCCGAAATACTGTCGTGAACGCAGAATCCCCAATCAAAAATGGCTTTACAGTACGAAGACGTATTGCTACGATCTAAAGTAGATTATCTATATCCGCGCTAACTATTAATATTAACAAGGGTTTTTCGGCGAGGGGTGGCGACTTGCAACTCGATTTTTCGATATTCAACCCGAAAACGCGTGCTCTGATCGGTCTGGATGTCAGTTCGTCCGCAGTTAAAATGGTCGAACTCTCCGGTGACGCGAAAAGCGGGTACCGTGTTGAGCGATATGCCATAGAGGCATTGCCGCGTGATGCCGTGGCGGATGGCAATATTGTCACCCTCGAGGCCGTGGCCGAGGCTGTGCGTCGGGCGTGGAAGCGCCTCGGTACCTCGGTGCGCAACGTGGCGATTGCCTTGCCGGCTTCGCATGTCATTACCAAGAAAATCATCGTGGCTGCCGGGCAGCGTGAGGAAGAGCTGGAGGTTCTCGTCGAGTCCGAGGCCAATCAGTACATCCCGTTTGCCCTGGAGGAAGTCAACCTTGATTTTCAGGTTCTCGGGCCGGCGCCATCCTCCCCGGATGAAGTCGAAGTTCTGATTGCAGCTTCTCGCAAGGAAAAAGTCGAGGATCGAGTGGCGGTCGCCGAGGCTGCTGGGCTGAAACCGATCGTTGTGGACGTCGAATCGTACGCAACTTTGGCGGCGTATTCGTTGATCGAAAAACAGTTGCCCGATGACGGTCGAGGACAAATCGTCGCCTTGGTCGATGCCGGGGCCAATGTCATGACCCTGACCGTGCTGCGCAATGGCCAAACGCTTTACGGCCGAGAGCAGGCCTTTGGCGGGAATCAATTGACTCAGGACATTGCTCGACATTACGGAATGACGTTCGAGGAA
>CAZHFS010000029.1:1465-15528 GCA_964531885.1 uncultured Propionivibrio sp. | reverse complement strand
GTCTTGCCGTGGTCGACGTGGGCGATGATGGCGATGTTACGGACGGAACGGGACATTTAGGCTAACTCATTGAAAAGGGCCGCAATTCTAGCACAACGCAGGGCGCATCGGCAGCGGCTTGCACGGTTTATGGGAAAAGACACCCCATTCAGGGGCAAAAATTCGCGAAGCAAGGCACGCTCAGCGCCCTCGCCCGCTTTTTTTGTCACGCCCAACCGGTTGCGAGCGAGAAGAGGATGACTGTTGTGCCGCCACAGGGCGCTGACCACGCCCGCCCACCACCGGACGCTTGTCGGCACGCGTAGGCGTTCGCGGCAAGGACGAAGTCGGCTGCGCGGTCCTTCCCCCTGTGCCTGCCGGCTGGAAGTTCGGCACCAGTTGTTTCTTGCCATTGCCAATCAGGTCGGCCCGACCCATGGCCTTCAACGCTTCGCGCAACAGCGGCCAGTTCTCGGGATCGTGATAGCGCAGGAAAGCTTTATGCAGCTTGCGCTGCCGCCCACCGCGCACCGTCTCGACACGCCCTGCGGCACGGCCGACCTTCTGCAGCGGATTGCGCTCACTGTGGTACATCGTGGTTGCCAGCGCCATTGGTGTGGGCAAAAAGGTCTGCACCTGATCCGGACGAAAATCATTGCGTTTGAGCCAGAGTGCCAGGTTGAGCATGTCCTCGTCGCTTGTACCCGGATGGGCGGCAATGAAGTACGGAATCAGATACTGCTCCTTGCCGGCCGCCTGAGAAAACCGGTCGAACATGCGCTTGAAGGCATCGTAGCTGTCGATGCCCGGCTTCATCATGTGCGCGAGCGGCCCAGACTCGGTATGTTCGGGCGCGATCTTGAGGTAACCGCCGACGTGGTGCGTCACCAGTTCCTTCACGTACTCGGGGGAACGTACCGCAAGGTCGTAACGCAGCCCCGAACCGATCAGCACACGCTTTACGCCCTTCACGGCCCTTGCCTTGCGGTACAGCGCAATCAGTGCGGAATGATCGGTATCGAGGTTCTCGCAAATACCGGGATAGACACAGGACAGGCGCCGACAGGACGACTCGATGTGCGGGTCTTTGCATGCCAGCCGGTACATATTGGCGGTCGGCCCGCCAAGATCGGAGATGGTGCCCGTGAAGCCCGGGGTCTTGTCACGGATCTCCTCGATCTCGTGCAGGATCGAGGCTTCCGACCGACTCTGGATGATCCGCCCTTCGTGCTCGGTGATCGAACAGAAAGTGCAACCACCGAAGCAGCCACGCATGATGTTCACCGAAAAACGGATCATTTCGAAGGCGGGAATTCTCGCCTCGCCGTACGCCGGATGCGGCTTGCGCTGGTAGGGTAGCCCATAGACGCCATCCATTTCTTCCATGCTGAGCGGAATGGGCGGCGGATTAAGCCATACGTCACGCTCGCCATGCGCCTGAACCAAGGCCCGGGCATTGCCCGGGTTCGACTCAAGATGCAGTGTTCGTGAAGCATGCGCGTAGAGCACGGGATCGTTAGCCACCTGCTCGTAGCCCGGCAATCGCACCACCGTGCGCCCCCGGTCCAGTTTCGGCATCTTGCGCTCGAAACGGACGGTTGCGGCCCGCACCCCGCCCTTCTTATCGTCCGTTGCACACGGCGCCGACGCTTCACCCATGGCATAGGGATCGGGGTGACGAATCAAGGCGCCGGGAATATCCACCTCGCGCGAATCAATCTCGCACCAGTCGGTGTCCGGAAGCCAGTGGCGAGGGGTCATGAAAGCGGTGCCACGCAGGTCTCGTATCGATTCGATCGCCTCCCCCGCTGCCAGACGGTGCGTCAGTGCCACCAGAGCCCGTTCGGCATTACCGTAGAGCAACAGATCGGCCTTCGAGTCGGGGAGCACTGAACGACGGACCTTGTCCGACCAGTAATCGTAGTGCGCAATCCGGCGCAGGCTGGCTTCGATCGAGCCAATGACCACATTGGCCTCGGGATAGGCTTCGCGGCAACGCTGGGCATAAACCACTACCGCCCGGTCGGGCCGCCTGTTTGCCTCGGCGTTTGGCGTATAGGCATCATCCGAGCGAATCTTGCGGTCCGAGGTATAACGGTTGACCATCGAATCCATGTTACCGGCAGTCACCCCGAAATAGAGATTGGGCTTGCCGAGCTTGCGGAAATCGGCCGCAGAGTGCCAATCCGGCTGACTGATAATGCCGACGCGAAACCCCTGGGCTTCCAGGAGACGCCCGACCAGTGCCATGCCAAAACTTGGGTGGTCGATGTAGGCATCGCCTGTCACCAGGATCACATCGCACGAATCCCACCCGAGCGCATCCATTTCGGCACGCGACATGGGCAAATAGGGCGCCACGCCAAAGCGCTGGGCCCAGTACTTGCGATAGGAAAAGAGGGGTTTTTGTACGTCGAGCGTCACATCAAGCATGGGGGAGAAAAAGGAGGGGGGGCTGAATTTTACAGTGTTTTGTCCGCTCGAACCGTTGATTCCGCGGTTCAACGACAACGAACGCAGGAGGGCTGTTGTTTGGCATGCTCATCCAGTGATTAGTTCAAACGCCCGCAAAACAAGCTGCGAGTTGATCAAGCTCACCGGCCGCTGTAGCGCATCAGGCTAAGATAAGGAAAAACATTCTCGCGTGGCTTCATTTCCCCGACAGCGCAGCCCTTATCACTCAACGCCCCGGTCGGACAGACATGCACGCATTTGTTGCACGAAGTGCACGATAGCGACTGCCCCCATGGCTGATTGAGATCGGTCACCATGACCGAGCGAATTCCCCGGTTCATCACGTTCCAGGTCCGCGCCCCCTCAATTTCATCACAGGCCCGCATACAGCGGGTGCAAAGGATGCAGCGATTGGCGTCGTAATTGAAACGGGGGTGTGAAGCATCGACCTTGAAAGCTGGATAGCGGTACGCATACCGTGTGTGGTGTACGCCCAATTTCTGCGCCAGCGACTGCAATTCGCAATAGCCGTTCGACACGCAGACAGCGCAAACATGATTGCGCTCGGCCAGCAACAACTCAATGACCATTTGCCGATAGCGCGCCAGCTTCGGTGAATCGACTGTCACCTCCATCCCTTCGGCCACCAGGGTTGCGCAAGCCGGCAACAGCCGTGGCACGCCACGAACCTCGACCATGCACAAGCGGCATGCACCGACATTTGACAAGCCTTTGAAATGGCAGAGCGTCGGAATGAAGATGTCGTTGCTCTGGGCAACCTCGAGGATCGTCACGCCGGCCGGTGCCGTAAATTCGCTTCCAGACACTTTCAAGGTAATGGTTTTCGCCATAGTCTCACCTCATCCTTTTTCGGCACACGGCTCACGCACGTCGCAGCGCAGGCAACGACTGCTCTCCAGCCTGGCTTGCTGCGCCGTCAAACCTAGCATCACTTCGGCATCGCCCGTTCTGCGCTGCGCCAACGCCAACTCGGCAGACACATTCCGCTCCCCTCCTTCGGGTTCGGAAGGCACCGTCTGCGCAACCTCGAATTGTCCAAGCAAAGCAGCGAAGCGATCCTGTCCGCTGAGCATTGTGTCAATCGCGCGCGCGGCATTCTTGCCGGTTGCCATGGTCGACGACACATTCGAGGCACCGGTAACCAGATCGCCACCGGCAAAAACATGTGGTCGATTGGTTTCGTAGGTGATCCAGTCTGCGGCAGCGGTATCGTTCTCCCTCACATGAATCCCGAAACGTCGCAGCGGTTCGACATCCGGACGCTCGCCAATTGCCAGAATGATGTTGTCACAAGGGATGATGCAGGTCTCCCCTGTCGAGATCGGCCGCCGCCGCCCATCGAGCGCAAAATCGCCAAGGCGCGTACGCATCAGTTCAATCCCGGTGACCCGGTTGCGCTTGTCTGAAACGACGCGCTGCGGAGACACAAGGAACATCAACTGCACCCCTTCCGCCTCGGCATCACAAACTTCCTCGGCAATGGCCGGCATGTCCTGGCGTTCGCGCCGATAGGCAATCGTCACCTGGCAGCCCAGACGCAAGGCCGTACGTGCCGAATCGACAGCGGCATTACCACCGCCGATGACCACAACTTTCTTGCCGATATGTGTCGGTTCGCGACGGGCAACGTGCTCGAGGAAGTGGATCGCATGCCAGACACTCGGTGATTCCTCCCCTGTGATGCCAGCCGCAGTGGCCTTCCAGGTGCCTGTGGCAAGGAAGACCGCATCGTTCTCGGCTTCAAGAACGTCGAGCGAGACGCCGGAACCCAACTTCTGATTGAAGCGGAAAGTAACACCAAGGCGCTCGATGACCTTAAGTTCCTGCCGGAGAATTTCCTTGGGCAGACGGTATTGCGGTAGTGAGTAAAGCAACATCCCGCCAGCTTCCTCGCGAGCCTCGTAAATGGTGACCTCATGACCGAATAACGCCAGGTAGAAGGCGGCGCAAAGCCCCGACGGCCCGGCACCGACGATGGCGACACGCTTGCCGCTCGGAGTCATTCGATGTGCCGCGAGGCGCTGCTGAACTTCCTCAAGCAAGGGGCCGGAACATACCTGATCGGCAATGAAGCGATGGACTTCGCGCATATTGACGGGAGCATCCACCGACTTGCGCCGGCACTGACTCTCGCAAGGATGCTGACAGATGCGCCCGGTCGTGGCGGGCAACGGATTGTCGAGCCAGATCAGTTCGGCGGCTTCTGCCACCTGTCCGCTACACAGCAGTTCGAGGAAAAGCGGGATGCGCATGTGCAAAGGACAGGAGTTCTCGCACGGAGAAAGGAATAACTGTTCGCACACCCCGGCGCGACAGCGGTGAGTACGCAGGTGCTCCTCGTATTCGCGGCGAAAATAACGCAACGTGGTCAGCACCGGGTTGGGTGCCGTCTGACCTAGCCCGCACAGGGACATTTCCCTGATCATCTGCGCCAGCTCTTCGAGCGCTGGAATATCGCTCTCCTCACCGCGACTCCCAGTGATTTTTTTCAAGAGCCGCAGCGCCTGATCAAGGCCGGCGCGACAGGGGATGCATTTCCCGCAGGATTCGGAATGGGTGAATTCGATGAAATACCGGGCGACATCGACCATGCAGTTATCTTCATCCATCACCACCATGCCGCCCGAACCCATGATTGCCCCGAGTTGGGCCAAGGACTCATAATCGATGGCCACATCAAAATCAGCGGCCGGGACACAGCCGCCCGATGGCCCGCCAGACTGCACCGCCTTGACCCGTTTGCCCCCTGGCGCGCCCTGACCGATGTCATAAACGACGTTTTTCAACGGTGTGCCGAGCGGCAACTCGACGAGGCCAGTGTTGTTAATCTTGCCGACCAGCGAGAACACTTTGGTTCCCGAACTGTTGGCGGTACCGATCTCGGAAAACCACGCCCCGCCACGTGCAATGATTACGGGAATGTTGCACCAGGTCTCGACGTTGTTGATATTCGTCGGTTTGCCCCACAGCCCCTTCTGGGCTGGAAATGGCGGACGCGGCCTAGGACGCCCCGCCCGCCCTTCGAGTGATTCGATCATCGCGGTTTCTTCACCGCAAACGAAGGCACCAGCCCCTTCGATCAGTTTGATGTCAAAACAAAATCGTGTTCCGAGAATGTGTTCTCCAACAAATCCGAAAGCACGGGCCTCTGCCACCGCCCGCTTCAGGCGCTGAACAGCCAGCGGATACTCGGCCCGCAGATAGACGACTCCCTCAGTCGCCCCCATGGCCAACGCACCGATAAGCATCCCCTCGATGAGCATGTGCGGATCGCTCTCGATTTCGTTGCGATTCATGTAGGCGCCGGGGTCCCCCTCATCGGCATTGCAGATGATGTATTTCTGGTCAGCAACCGCCTTGCTCAGAAGATCCCATTTCACCCCGGTCGGGTAGCCAGCCCCGCCACGACCGCGTAATTTCGATTTTTTGACCTCTTCGATGATTTCGTGCAGGTTCGGCTTCTGCGATGCCTGGTACAGGGCATGGTAGCCACCGACAGCAATGTATTCCTCGATATCCTCGGGATTGGTTAAGCCGCAATTGCGCAGAACGATCTTTTTCTGTCCTTTGAAAAAGGGGATTTCATTCCAGTGCGGCAGTTCGGGCAATCCGCGTCCGTACATCACGTGCCCGGTCAGATGGTCCCATTCCTCGATTTTGCACAAGGCTTTCTCCAGAGGTGGGCGGTGGGCGGCAATCGCCTCAACGATCATCGCCGCATCTTCCGGGGTCACACGTCCGAGGACCACCAGCGGGAAACCGGGTAGATGAACATTGACAAGAGGTTCCGCTGCGCAATAACCGAAGCAACCCACAGGGGTCAGTTGTGCATCCAAGGCGTTTGCATGCAAGGCCTCTGCTAGCGCGCGAAACACTTCTCTGGCGCCGTTACCAACGCCGCAGGTTCCCATCCCCACACCGATGCGCGGTTTGCCTGGCAACAGCTTCATCAGACCGGTACGACGGATGTCGTGCAGCCCATCGAGATCGTGGATTCTCATGATGATTTCTTCCCATCAATCGCGGCGACAAGTTTACGCAGTTTGAAATCACTCACATGCCCGTAGATGTCATGATCAATCGCTGCCACCGGCGCCAGGGCGCACTGACCAAAGCAGGCGACGGTACGCACGGTTAACGCATGGTCGGGCGTCGTGAACGAAGATGCGCCTTCTTCATCGTCCTGAATTCCTGCGGCAGACTTGAGTGAGTCGTGCAATTGCTTGGAACCGCGGGTGTGGCACGCGGTACCGCGACAGATGGTCACGGTGTGCCGACCCTGCGGCTCGAGATTGAAGAAAGCGTAGAAAGTGACGACGCTGAGGATCTGTGATCGCGAAATCCCCATTTTCCGCGCGACATAATCGTGCGTTTGCTCCGGCAAAAACTTGAGTGGGTGCCTGTCCTGGATTTCCTCGAGAATACTCAGCACGTCACCGGTCTTGTCCGGATGGCGCGCGATGATTTCGTCGATGATTTCTTCTGCAAGTGGCTGGATGTCTACCGCGACCATAATGGCCCCCTTTCATTTTTCAGGACAAGCTTGCCCCCCGATCAGCGCAACTGCCTCATCAATCCGGCACAAAGTTTCCGGCGAGAGGAACTCACCAGCGTCTAAGCAATACGCCGGCACCCCGAGCACCCAGGCCTCCGTTGGTGAGCCGTACAATCTTCTGGCCAGGTTCACCAGCGTCCATGGCAGCACCCGATGCTCGACCACGGAGCTTTCGACATCAGCGTGCTCAACCATTTTTTCGATACGTAGCGCTTCCTCCCGGGCATGCGCCACAAAGGCATCGACAAAGATCACCTTGCCCGCCATGGCGATATCCTCGGCCAGTTCCGGGGTCAATTGATGCACGACGATGACCCTTGCTTGCGGCCACAGCACAGCTACCTTTCTGGCCACGATAACTCCCGCGCCGTCATCACTGCGTAGGTCATTCCCGTAGCCAACGATCAGCGTCGAACCCAGTGATGGCAAATCACCGCTGCGTCCGCTTGGCTCAGCATCGCGGCGGATCGTCTGATTACCAGCCTCTCGGCTCATCGTTCAGTCCCTCTGGAACTGTCAGTTCGCTGTCCGGCGACAAATCTGTCGCATGCTGTACGAAATGCCATCGCCCATCAGCCTGAGCGCCTAGCGCACGTATCCAGAACCTGGCCGTTTGCGTCGCATAGATCAATGCGCAGCGGCATTTCACCGAGCGCGTGTGTCGAACAACTCAGGCAGGGGTCATAACAGCGAATCACAGCCTCGACACGATTAAGTGCTCCTTCAGTCAATCGTTCGCCCTTGACGAAATGCTTGGCGGCCTGGGTGATGCCGGCATTCATCGCCAGATTGTTGTGACCAGTGGCAATAATCAGGTTGGCCCAAGTAATCAGCCCGTGCGCGTCCACGCGATAGTGATGGATCAGGGTGCCGCGGGGCGCTTCTGAAATCCCGATACCCTCACCCCGGTTCGGACCAGCGACGGAACGAACGCAAGGATCAAGAATGCCGGGCGCCACAAGCAATTCCCCGACACGCTCGAGAGCGTGCACGATTTCGATCAGCCGCGCATAATGAAAATGGAATGAGCTCAGTACGGCGCCCTCTGGCTGCAAGGCGCGGAATGCTTCGAGCTCGTTTTCAGCCAAGGGGGTTCCCATGCGCTCGCAAACGTTCAATCGCGCCAGCGGACCCACGCGATACATCCCTTGCGGATAGCCTTGCGGTTTGAAATAAGGGGACTTGAGATAGCTGTCCGGCTCAACCGCCTCGCCAAGATAGTCAGCATAGAGTCGGGGCTTGATGCCATCCACCACAATCCGGCGCTGTGCATCGACGACCCGCAGATAACCATCGTAATGCTCGATTGTTCCCGCATCGCCAACCAGTCCCATGAACAGGCTGGGAAAATTGGCGAAAGTGGCGATTTCCTCGGTGAAATTCTTGATCGCCGGTTTGAACCACTCGAGCGTCCGGCAAGCAATCGCCATCGCCTGCGGCAACTCGGACAGGATCGCATCACGCACCGATGCAGCAAGCGGCGCGTTCACGCCCCCCGGCACAATCCAGGTGGGATGAATGCGCTTGCCGCTCAAGCGCTCGATCATCTGCTGGCCGAACTTGCGCAGCCAGATACCGTCTCTGGCCAGATCCGGAAATTTTTCAGCGACCCCAAGGATATGGCGCACCGCCGGATCCGCATCCATCCCCAGCAGCAAATCGGGGGAACTCAAATGGAAAAAGCTCAATGCGTGCGACTGTATGAGTTGAGCGTAATTGACCAGTCGACGCAGGTTAATTGCGGTCGGCGGGATACGCACCGCCATGATGTCGTCACAGGCTTTGGCGGCAGCCAGCAAGTGACTGATCGGGCAGATACCGCAAGTGCGAGCGGTCAAAGAGGGCATTTCATGGAACGGACGCCCCTCGGTGAATTTCTCGAAACCGCGGAACTGGGTGATATGCAATCGGGCGTCTTCCACACGGCCCTCTGCATCGAGCCGGATGGTAATTTTGGAGTGCCCTTCAATGCGGGTCACTGGGTCAATCGTCACGAGTCTGCTCATCGCTTTTCTCCTCGTCTCAACCGAAGCGAACCAAGCTCTGCAGGTCGGGCTGCCGGCCTTCAAGCAATGCGGAAACCGCTGCAAAAACGAGATCCGCATGCGGCGGGCAGCCAGGGACGAAGAGATCAACCTTCACATGCGCATGCAAGGGAAGCGATTTGGGTAACAGGCGCGGAACAAGCTCGGTCGGGATGCCTTGATTACATGAGACGTTCTCGACGTAGGCTCGTCGCAACAGCTGGTCGCGAGAGAAATAATTACGCATCCCCGGCACGTTGCTGGTCACCGCGCAGTCGCCAAGCGCCATGAGCAGGCGGGTGCGCGCACGCACATGCTGGAGCTTGTGCAAGTCATCCTCGCTACTGACAGCACCTTCAATCAACGTGAGATCAACGTTGTCGGGAAATTCCTTGGCATCGACCAGCGGGCTGTAAACGAGCTCTATCCGATCGGCGACGGCGAGAAGACGTTCGTCCATATCCAGAAACGACATGTGGCAACCCGAACAGCCATCCAGCCAGACCGTCGCAATTTTCACTTTGCTCATGATCGACTCTCCCTGTGCTTGCTCGACAAGGCATCAATTACACAACACTCACGTCACTTCGAACTCCGAATACCTGCGGCAGTGGCGATCCTTGCCCCCGCCAGATCAACATATCCGCGGCAAAGGATCACCGCTTGGCCAATCCAGGATGCGCTCCCCTCCCAACCGAGTGCGCATCTGCACAAAACAAAGAGGATCCTCGCAGACTTCGCCAATGATGGCCGCGCTCTTCCCCAAGGCGTGACAACGCATGACCTGCACCAGATGTTCGGCATCGCGTGCCGCACACACGGCCACCAGCTTGCCTTCGTTGGCGAGATGGAACGGGTCGAGCCCGAGAAATTCGCAGGCGGCGGCGACCTCGGGGCAAACCGGAATCGCTGATTCATCAAGACACATGCCAACGGACGACTGGCGAGCCAATTCGTTGAGCGTACTTGCCAGACCGCCGCGCGTCGGATCGCGCATCACCCGCAACTCGGCACCGCAGTCGAGCATCGCCTCGACCAGCCTGTTAAGCGGCGCTGAGTCCGAAACGATGGGCGAATCGAAGGCCAACCCCTCTCGTTGTGAGAGGATCGCCAGGCCATGCTCACCGACCGTGCCGGAGAGAAGCACCCGGTCGCCTGGCCGCAAGTTCCTGCCGGAAAGCACAACCCCGTCGCGTACGGTACCGAAGCCGGTCGTGGTAATGAAGACGCCATCGCCTTTGCCCCGTTCAACCACCTTGGTATCGCCGGTTACCACGCACACCCCCGCCGTCGCCGCCGCAGCGGCCATTGAGCGAACGATGCGTTCGAGCTCGGCAAGCAAAAACCCCTCCTCCAGAATAAAGGCTGCCGCCAGATAGAGCGGCCGTGCGCCCATGACGGCCAGATCGTTCACCGTGCCATGCACGGCCAGACTGCCGATGTCTCCACCGGGGAAAAACAGCGGCGACACCACATGACTGTCGGTGGTCATCACCAAGCGTCCTGGCGCTGCGGGCAACAGAGCGCCATCGTTGCCCTGCGCCAAGTAATCGTTGCCCAGATGCCTGACGAACAGATCGTCGATCAATTGCGCCATGGCACGCCCCCCGCTACCGTGGATCATTTCCACCCGGCCCTGACGAAAATCGATTTTCATTGCGCCCTCTCCAGCCTGGATCGCCCATAGGTGTAATGTGCAGCACACGCGCCTTCAGCCGAAACCATGCAGGCCCCGAGCGGCGTATCCGGGGTACAGGCCGTGCCGAAGATACGGCACGCCTGCGGCCGCTTTTCCCCGCGCAGGATCGCCGCGCACTCGCAACCGCGATGCTCGGGCACACTGCGGTAGTTCGTGGCGAAGCGCACCTCGGCATCGAATCGGGCATAGCTCGGACCGATCTTCAGCGCGCTGTTCTCGATCGTACCGAGGCCGCGCCATTCAAAATCCGGGCGCACTTCGAACACCTCGTCGATCATGGCCTGGGCTTTGCGATTGCCCTCGCAGGTCACCGCACGGGTGAATTCGTTCTCGACGCTGGCACACCCACGGTTAATCTGGCGCACCAGCATGAGCACGGCCTGCATCACATCCAGCGGCTCAAACCCGGCGATCACCACGGGCGTGGCGTAATCCTCGGCAAATACTCGATAGGCACGGCTACCGATCACCAGGGAGACGTGCGCCGGACCGACCACCCCGTGCAGGCGCGCGTCGGCCTGCCGAGCGTTCTGGCGGGCCAGGATGGCATGCATTGCTGCCGGGGTGAGCACATGGTTGCACAACACCGAAAAGTTACTCAGCCCCAATGCCGCAGCCTGTTTGACAACAGCCGCTGTAGTCGGCGCCGTGGTCTCGAAACCAATGGCCAGAAAAACGACCTGCCGCTGTGGCTCATTGCGTGCCAACGCCAGGGCATCGCTTGCTGAATACACCATGCGCACTTCCGCACCCTCCCCTTTGGCCTTGAGGAGCGAACGCCCCCCCGCGCCCGGGACACGCAAGCAGTCGCCATATGAGCAGAGCGTCACTTCGCCTCGCAAGGCAAGTTCGATGGCCTGGTCGATCCGCCCGGCCGGGAGCACACAGACCGGACACCCCGGCCCGTGGATCATGTGCACGCCGGGTGGCAGCAGATCGGTGAGCCCATAGCGAGAAATGGCGTGGGTATGTCCGCCGCAGAACTCCATCAGCCGGTAGTCGCGCCCCGCCTGCGCCTCTGCGGCGATACGCTCCGCCAGGCGCCCGGCCAATTCGCCGTTGCGAAATTCGTCGACGTAGCGCATCAGGGAACGGCCTCCGGCGCCTGTGTCCGCTGCGCACCCTGGTCACCGCCGGCGAGCAGCGCCAAAGTGCGCTCAGCTTCCTGCGCATCGAGTTTGTGCAAGGCAAAGCCGACATGCACGATGACGTAATCGCCAAGCCGTGCATCGTCAAGCAAGGCCAGCGAAATGCGCCTGCGCACGCCGCCCAGATCGACCACGGCGGTCTCGTCGTCGCCAAGCTGCTCAATACGCGCGGGGATGGCCAGACACATCGGATTCACCTCGTTTGCCAATCACGGACAGCCACCCAGGCCTGCCCGAGCGACAAACTGCTGTCGCCCGGCGACACACGGCGGGGCAAGAAAACTTCGATACCACGTCCGGCCAGCAAGGCGCTCAGGCGTTGCCGCAAGTGGCCGTTCAGGAAGCAGCCCCCGCCGCAGACCAGTTGGCGAATCGCGTAAGCTTCCGCCGCCCGGCACACCCAGTCCGTGAGTCCGGCGGCGAGTGTGGCGTGAAACAGCGCGGCGCCCCGACTGGCATCGATGCCATCAGCCAAGGCGGCGAGTAGCGGACGGAAGTCCAGCACATCAGTACAGCGATACCCTCCCGCCAACGGACCCACTTCGCCGTACCGTTCAGCGAGCGTCTGCAGTGCCTGGGCTGCCTCACCCTCGAACGATTGCTGCGGGCAGATGCCAAGTAGCCCGGCGGCGGCATCGAAGAGCCGTCCCAGACTCGAGGTCGGCGGACAGTTGAAGTCGCAACGCAACATCTTGGCCACCGTTTCCGCCGCCGGGTGTGCGGCAAAGCGCGTGGCGATCTCTGCGTTACGCCCCATGATATCGAGCGCCGCGGCACCCATGCGCCAGCTTTCGCGCGCTGCCCGGTCGCCACCAGGCAAACGTAAGGGCTCAAGGTGGCCAAGACGCTGAAATCTGGCGCCGTCGAGCCGCAGTAACTCGCCTCCCCAAGCTTGACCGTCGGTGCCCAGGCCGACGCCATCCATCGCCAATCCGAGCACCGGCGCAGTGAGGCCGTATTCGGCGCACACCGCCGCAACATGCGCATGATGGTGTTGGACGGCAAGCGCCGGCACTCCCTGCTGTTCGGCAATACTCAAGGCCAAGCGGGTACTGAAGAAATCCGGATGCAGATCGTGCGCAACGATGCGGACCATGCAACCAGGTGCCACGCACATCTGCGCCACCGTTTCCTCGAGCGCGATGCAAGCGGCTGCGCTGTCCAGATCACGGGCAATGGATGACACCCAGGCTTGCTCTCCCCGCACCATGCACACGGTGTTTTTAAGCCATCCCCCGAGTGCGAGGACACAGGGCGCGTCATTTCCCAGTCGTAAGTCAATATAGCCCGTAGACATCAGCGCCCTCCTTTCTGCCTACGCTCCGTCAATCTATAACCGGCTGCAATCCAGCGGTGCGCGCCTCGAGCGTTGCACGCTCAGCTTCCAACCAGACCAGCCAGTTGTCCATCCCCTCTCCTGTCGTGGCCGACAAGGGGATAACCTCAATGTCCGGATTGGCACGACGGGCATTGTCAAGCACGCGACCAACATCGAAATCGAGGTAGGGCAACAGATCGATCTTGTTGAGCAACATCAGGCGTGCGGCTCGGAACATGTCAGGATACTTGAGCGGTTTGTCTTCGCCTTCGGTGACTGAAAGGATGACTACCTTGCTCATTTCACCCAGATCAAACGCCGCGGGACAAACCAGATTGCCAACATTCTCGATAAACAGCAGAGCCCCCAGGGGCAGCGCCAGTTGGGCGACGGCCTGTTGCACCATCTGCGCGTCAAGATGGCAACCCTTGCCGGTATTGATCTGGACGGCTGAAGCGCCGCTGGCGCGTATACGCTCTGCGTCGAGGCTGGTTTGCTGATCGCCTTCAATGACTCCGAGTGCATATTTGCCATGCAACGCCGCAATGCTGCGCTGCAGTAACAACGTTTTTCCGGCACCAGGGCTGGAAAGCAGGTTGAGTGCGAGGATGCCTTGCTCCTCAAACTGTTGGCGATTGATAGCGGCCAGGGCATTGTTCTTTGCGAGAATATCTCTCTCGATGGATACCCGGCGAGATGCCCCAGCAGCGTGTACATCGGCGCCGCAATGGGTATGGGTATGTGGCTGCATCGGGCGATAGCGCAGACCTTCGCTACCCAGCCCAGAATGCGCATGCGCCCCGGTATGCGCTGCTGTAATCACACGCCCCTTACCACCGACACAACCGCATTCTGTGCACATAAT
>CAZHFS010000029.1:0-1365 GCA_964531885.1 uncultured Propionivibrio sp. | reverse complement strand
CTCAATCAACCACCAGGGATTGCACCCGCATTTCCTGACCACTCCGCGGTTGCAGCCCTGTTCCTCCGCACTGCGGACAACACGCCATCAACTCGGGCATCGGCACAGTCTCGGCGCATTGCGCACACCAGCCTTGACCAGGCACAACTAGGATTTCCACCGTCGCCCCATCGGCAATGCTGCCACGCAGCACTGCATCGAAACAGAAACGCAAGGCATCAACCTCGACGCTGGCCAACTGTCCTATCTCGAGAACAACCGTCCGTACTCGACAAAACCCATCTGCCCTTGCTGCTTCGCTAATGATTTGCAACACACTTTCTGCCACTGACGTCTCATGCATGTCAGACCACTGCCAAGCAAACACCACTGAATGCGATGCCAACCCCCACCCAACGTGTCAGTTGTTGCCTGACCAGAGTCGCCGCGCCGATCCCGACGCAGTGCAATAAGGCCGTGGACAGCAGGAAACCAAGGCTGTAACTGAATGAATTCAGCGTCGCCGGCATTTCGACGGTATGGGCATAGCCATGAAAGACAGCAAAGACCGCCACCAGCAGCCCCCCACCAATCTTTCCAGCCGGGCAGGCACTGGCGACCATCAGGCCAAAAAACAACAAGGAACCCAAGATTGCCTGCTCGGCATAGGGGAAGTTCCAACCAGCCATCGCGCCAAGCGCGCCAGCCTGCATCAGCGTAACGAAGGTCAAGGGTAAAGCCCATAGCCAACGACCACCGTTCTGCGCGGCCCACAGGCCTACCGCCAGCATCGCCAGCAAATGATCTAGACCTGAGAACGGGTGTGCGGCGCCGGGAAGAAATCCCCCGCTAACAGCCTCTCCTCCTGAATGCGCCCAGGTGTGGCATGAAAACAGCAGAGTCGAAACAGTAAGCCAACGTCGTTTGAACGAAGCAGCCACAGGCACTCTCCCTCATCACATGACAGCCTGCACCTTGACCCGCTTAAGAAACGGGCGACTGCGCAAACAAGCGGTCAATGGAAATGTTTTTTCTGTTCTTCGAAGGTACGCAACCTGATGCTGCACGCGGAGAACCTTCTCCGCAGGTCGCTATTAGAAAATAGACCGCGCACACGCTAGCCGCAATGAATATTTTGTGTCCCGGCAAGAAAGGGGGAATTACCCACGCTGAAGGCAAGAAAAAACCCCTGCAAGCTCATGCTTGCAGGGGTTTTGTCTGGGGCGATGTACCGGGATCGAACCGGTGACACTCGGAATCACAATCCGATGCTCTACCAACTGAGCTAACACCGCCATTGTTCTGGCACGCCCGGCGAGACTCGAACTCACAACCCCCGGCTTAGAAGGCCGGTGCTCTATCCGGTTGAGCTACGGGCGCAAGTCG
>CAZHFS010000028.1:12159-15727 GCA_964531885.1 uncultured Propionivibrio sp. | reverse complement strand
CCTACTACATCGAGCACTGGACCAAGCGTGAGCAGGCGTCGAAGGACATCGCCATGAAGGCTGGCGCCCAGTTCGTGACCGACATCAACAAGGCCGAGTTCGTCAACGCCGTGAAACCGGTGTGGGACAAATTCGCCCCGACGCCTGAACTCAAAAAACTGGTTCAGGACATCGTCAACGCCAAGTAACATCGGCTAGACGCGTATCAAACAATTGGCCCGAAGCTGCCCTTGTGGCTTCGGGCCTTTTTGTGGAAGAAATCTTATGGATTGGCTCACTGGTATCAATGCCCGGCTTTCCCGTTGGGCGATGTATATCGCCGTTGCCGGCCTGCTCTCCATCGTCGGCGTCGTCGTTGGATCGGTCATCTGGCGTTATATCCTCAACGACGCACCGGCCTGGTCGGAGCAAGTCGCCCTGATCCTGGTCATCAACGTGGCCATGTTCGGCGCCGCCGCTGGCGTGCGTGACGAAGGCCACATCGGCATGGAGTCGCTGGTCGGACTGCTGCCGAAGAAGATGCAGTATGTGGTCGGCAACATCGTCGGCCTGTTTTCGATTACTTTCGGCCTTGCCCTCGCCTGGGGCTGCTCGATGATGGCCATGTCGGTATGGCCGAACGGCATCCCGACCCTCGGCATTTCGGAAGCCTGGCGCTATATCCCGGGCATCGTCGCCGGCACCCTGATCATCTCGTTCTCGATCGAGCACCTGATCGCCATGGCCCAAGACAAAGAGGTGATCCCATCATGGCACTGACCGTACTCTGTATCACCTTCACCCTGCTTCTCCTGCTCGGCGTCCCCGTGGCGTTCTCGATCGCCCTGAGTTGTCTGGCCACCTACTGGGTCGAAGGTTTCCCCCTGGAACTCGCGTTCCAGAACATGATTTCCGGAATGAACGTCTTTTCGTTCCTGGCCATTCCCTTCTTTGTCTTCTCCGGCGAACTCATGCTGCACGGCGGCATCGCCGACAAGATCGTCGACTTCGCGCGCAGCCTGCTCGGGCATAAGCGCGGGGGGCTGGGCATGGCCAACGTGGTCGCCTGCACCCTGTTCGGCGGCGTTTCGGGCTCGCCGGTCGCCGACGTCTCGGCCATGGGCGGGGTGATGATCCCGATGATGAAAAAAGAGGGCTACAGCGCTGACTACGCGGTCAACGTGACCACCCATGCTTCGCTCGCCGGCGCCCTGATGCCGACCTCGCACAACCTGATCATCTACGCCTACGCCGCCTCGGGCACCGCGGGCATGCTGGCCGGCCCGAACATCATGGTCAAGGGCGTGTCGATCGGCGACCTGATGTTCGCCGGACTCCTGCCCTGCATCGTGCTGATGGTGTGCATGCTCGTCGCCGCCTGGTGGGTCGCCAAGCGGGAAGGCTTCCCGATCAGCCCGGACGGAAAACCGCAACAAGACAAGTTCGCCGGCTGGCACGCCGTCGCCGTCTCGTGTGTCGCCGCGCTGCCGGGCATGCTGGTCGTGGCCATCATCCTCGGCTGCATCATCATGGGGATCACCACCGCCACCGAGGCTGCCGGCATCGCCGTCACCTACTCGCTGCTGCTGACCTTCATCGGCTACCGCACGATGAACTGGCCCAAGCTGATGAAAGCCGCCGCCAAAGCTGCCAAGACCACGGGCGTAGTGCTGCTGCTGATCGGCGTATCCACGATGTTCCAGTACATCATGGCCATCCTGGAGATCCCGGACAAGACCGCCGAACTGCTGCTCGGCGCGACGACCAATCCGCTCGTCATGTTCTTCCTGATCAACCTGATCCTGTTCCTGCTCGGCACGTTCATGGACATGGCCTCGACCATCCTGATCTGCACGCCGCTCTTCCTGCCGCTCGCACTGCAGATGGGCATGGGTCCGGTCCAGTTCGGCATGGTCATGCTGCTCAACTGCGCGCTGGGCCTCAACACTCCGCCGGTCGGCACAACGCAGTTCGTCGGCTGCGCAATCGGGGAGGTTTCCGTCGAACAGGTGATGAAGACCATCGCCCCGTTCTACGGCGCGCTGTTCGCCGTCATGGCCGTGGTCACTTACTTCCCGGCATTCTCGACCTGGCTGCCCACCCTGCTCAAGGGTGCGCCGGTCTATTAACGCCACTGAACCATTCAGCGACCGCCCCGCCACGGGGCCACAAAAAACCCCGCGCCAGTCTCTGGACGGGGTTTTTTATCGCCTCCCGGCGGCGATTCGCCCACCATCAGAATCAATGTTCGCAGCCATGCCGCGCACGACACACCGGGCAGAGTGACCCAGCACCGTGCCCACCGGTTAAACCGACAATCCGGCACCTTTTCTTTGCCAACCGAGGACGCAAGCCATCTTCAAAACGAACAAGCCCTCGGCTCTGAGAGGGCTTGAGCCGACCCCGCCCGCCCCTGCCAAGGCGGGCGTGTCCGCGCAGGTGGTGCCGATTATTGCTGAGCCTGCCGCCACCCTTTACCGGGGTTGAAGCGCTGCAAAGCCTCGGCACGCTTACTGGTTTCAGGGCCAAGGTCGCGCTCCCAAATCACCCCGTCATGATTGACCAGGAAGGTCATCACCCCTGAAACACCGTACTTGACCGGGTACGCCAGCACCGCAAAGCCCCCGAGCAATTTGCCGTCGACCAGGTAGTCGTACGCCCCGCCCTTTGCCTCACTGCCCTGCGCACTCAGAATCCGGTAGCGATAACCATGGTAAGCAGCCCCTTTTTCGCGCAGCGCATAGCCCTCGCGCGACGCCATGCCCACCAGCGGACCTAACGGACTCGGCGGCTGCCCTTCAAGTTGCGGCCAATACAAGCCATCGCGCCGCCCCTCGGATGAACGGAAACGCAAGGCATAGTCGTTAAAGCCATTCCCGTCGGCATCGGTGGCGGCAAATTCGCGCTGCGCATCGACAATGGCCAGCAAGGTCTGCATCGCATCGAGTTCATTCCGCCCGACGCGCCGATTGATCACTTCCTCCCCGCCAGCGACCGCATCGAAGCGCCAACCAGCTTTCCCGCGCACCAACGGCGCGGGGAAGGGCCACTCCCCCTCGCCAACCAGAAGTTGCGCCCGCTGCTCGGACAACAGACGGATCTCATGGCGCGCGTCATACGCCGCCAGAAAATCGCGCCAGTCGTGCCGATCAGCGACCGGATCGCCACTGGACAACCAGGCTCGCGCCTCCGACCCAACCACTGCCAGCAAGCTGCGGACATCACCGTCGCGCACGGCAGTCGCCAAGGCGGCAGCGGCAGCCTCCGGGTTCGGGAACACCGCCTGGGCGGCGGCTTGCCGCGTCGAGGTCGCTGGCACCCCGCTGCCCTGCGCGCCCGCAACCCCTGCAAAGAAAACCAGATTCAGGGCCAATACAGCGGCCGTCAGCATCGGTCGAATACGCATGGTTCGCCTCTCCTTGAAATCGATCTAGCGACGGCCGCCACGGCCACCGCCCCCGCCTGCGCGTGCGCCCGAAGACGCACCACCGCCACGGCTCGACATTCCGCGCTGACTTGCCTCACGCGTCGCCCCACCTCCGCCGCCAACCCCGGAGAAGCCACCCCCGGCCCGATCCGAAACGCTCGC
>CAZHFS010000028.1:0-12059 GCA_964531885.1 uncultured Propionivibrio sp. | reverse complement strand
TCGATGCGCGGTCCGCCTGACGAACCTGATCATTGAGTGACTGGCGATCCATCGTCTGCAACTCGCCCCGCCCGCTCTCGGCACGCCCGCGGTAATTCTCGCGGGCTTTGACGGCATCCGCGGACCCGGAGCGGTTGTACTTCTGCGCCACGCTGTTATCGGAATACGCCACCCCGCGACGATGATCGCCGTTGTGCTGCCAGGTCTTGTTCTCGATATTGGTCCGGTTGAAATTGTTGTAGCGATTGACGTTGACGTCGACATCCCCGTGCCACCAGTTGCAACTGCCCCAGATTGCCGCACCGACGAACACGCCGGTGGCGAAAGCCAGGCCCGGCGGATAGACGTAAGCCGGCGGATAGACCGTGTAGGGCGGCACGGGGTACCACCACGACCCGTAGACCACGGTCGGGTTATAGGTAGGCACATACACCACGTCAGGCTTTGGCGATTCGATGATATAGGTCGTCTGCCCCCCCTGCGCGTCGGATTTCACCACTTGCTGCTCGGTCGACTTGAGGTTGCCGGCGGCCACCGCCTTGGCCCGCAAGCTCTGCACCGTGGCCATGACATCCTTTTGCTGGGCCAGGAAAGCATCGCCCAACTGCTGTGTCCAGTCCAGCTTGCTGTCCATCTGCTCGAGCACCTGCGGCACGGCAGTCAGCGACTTGACGGCGGGATCCCAGCGCTGCTTCTGTAGCGCGTCCTCCAGCGCTTTGCCCGACAGTTTCGGGTTGGCCTTGATCCAGCGCGCGGCTTCGACCACTTCCAGGGGATAGGTCGAGGCCATGAAGATCTGCGCCAACAAGGCATCGGGGTAAAGGGCAATGGGCGCCAGCAGGCGATCCAGATCCTGTTGCGAGAAGCTCTTGGCCTCGGGCTGCGAGGCGACGGCAGAAGCCCCGCTTGCTGACTGAGCCGAGACCGGCTGCGCACACACAGGCCCCAGGGCCAGCATCATGGCCGAGAGCAGCATGCCGGAGCGTAAGCGTTTAAAGCTCATACAAGCACCTCCAAGGAAAATTGGTGTGCTGCCGGGGCGCCGCCCTGCAACCGGCATATGACGCCCGAAACAGACTTTCACCCTAACATAAGCGCCATCCGAAACGCTGAATTGTTACCCTGCCGAAGGGCTGTTTCACCCCGATTGGGACGGAAACGCCACAGTGCGATAGTTACGTCCCGGACGAACCAAGATAACTGTTTTTCAGGCGCACATAATGCTCGGCGGAATACCGCAGGAAGGCCATTTCCTCATCGCTCAACCGGCGGAGCGCACTCACCGGCCGCCCAACATACAGCCAGCCGCTCTCCAGGCGCTTGCCCGGCGGCACCAGGCTGCCGGCACCCAGCATGACCCGATCTTCGAGCACCGCGTCATCCATGACGATACTGCCCATCCCCACCAGGCATTCGTTCCCGATGGTGCAGCCGTGCAGGATCGCCGCATGCCCGATGGTCACGTAATCGCCAATGACGAGCGGCGAACCGGCCGGTTTCTTGGCCGACTTATGCGTCACATGACACATCGAAAGATCCTGGATACTCGTCGCCCGCCCGATGACGATGCGGTTCACATCGCCGCGCACGACGGCATTGCACCACACCGAGGAATCCTCGCCGAGCGTCACGTCGCCGATGATCTGCGCCGAGGCATGCAGGAACACCCCGGCAGCCACCGCAGGAGCGATATCGCGATAAGGTTCGACGGGCATGTTTTTCCTTTCCTGGGAGAAGCGCTCAACGCCCAATGCGCCAAACACCCGCCTATTATGCCGCGCCCGCGACACCCTCACACCAACCTTGCCTCGCTGTCGCGCGCCTTGCGCCGACATGCGACAGGCATGCATAATCAAAAAGTCCCGCAGGGAGGAGTCGCCGTGCCCATGGATCACCGCCTCACGCCCCCACCGTCAATGTCCAGCACGGCCAATCTGGCCCTGCTTGCCGAGCTGAGCCAGGATCTCGCCGGCACGCCCGACCTCGACAGCACGCTGGCCAACGCCGTCGACCAGACGCTGGCCTACATGGATGCCGAGGCCGCCTCGCTGTTCCTGCTCGACGAGCCAAGCGGAAAACTCGTCTGCCGCGCCTGCGCCGGCCCCGTCCACATCACTGGCCTGTGCATCGAGCGCCAGCAGGGCATCGTCGGCCGGGCCCTGTCGGAAGGCCGCGTCCAACTGGTGCGCGACACGGCAAGCGACCCGGATTTCAGCGCCAGCGTCGACCGGCAGACCGGCTTTCGCACCCGCTCCATTCTTTGCGCGCCGCTGATCGTCAAAGGGAAACTCCTGGGCGCCCTGGAGGCCATCAACAAACGCCAGACGCGGCCGGAACTCGACGCGGCGGGCGGCCTCTTTGCCGACGCCGACCGCGATTTCCTGCAAGCGCTGGCCGGCATGGTCGCCCTGGCCGTGCACAACGCCCACATGACCGCCGCGCTCGTCGAACAGGAACGGATGAAGCGCGAACTCGATCTCGCCCGCGAGATCCAGCGCGACCTGCTGCCACAAGCCGCAGCCGCGACGTCGCCGATCCATGGCATCAACCTGCCGGCCAACGAGGTATCGGGTGACTTCTACGATTACTTCGCCCTGCCCGACGGCCGTTATGTCTGGGGATTGGGCGATGTGGCCGGTAAGGGCATGAACGCCGCCTTGCTGATGGCCAAGACGATCAGCCTGCTGCGCTGCCTCGGCAAAACCGCCCTGCCTCCCGGCCTGTTGCTCGCCCGGCTCAACGACGAACTGTGTGAAACCACCCGGCGCGGGGTTTTCGTCACTTTGGCTGCCGGCCTCTACGACCCGGCCACCGGAGACATCGTGCTGGCCAGCGCCGGCCACCCACCGCCCCTGCGACGCGACCCCGACGGCCAATGGGCGAGCTTTGCCGCCGAGGCACCGCCACTGGGCATCGTGCCCGGCATCGACTTTCCGGAAACACGCCTGAATCTCAACGGCGGTCGGCTTTATGTTTACTCCGACGGCGTCAGCGAGGGACGGGCGCTCTCCGGCGGCATGCTCGGCATCGACGGCTTGCGCCAACTGCTGGATGGCTGCGCGGAAAGTGCCCCCGAGGCCCAACTGGCCACCATCACCGCAGCGCTTGCCGGACAGGGGATGCGGCTGCACGATGACCTCACGGTACTCATCCTGGGTCGCTAGGTGCCATGCCTTCCGCCCACGCCCTTCTTGACCAGGAATACGCCGCGACAGCGTCGGTGCTGGCCGAGATTCGCGCCGCCACCCGCACGGCCTGCCTGACGGCAGGCTACACCGAGGCGTGCACGCATGACGTGGTCTTGGCCATCAACGAAGCCTGCATGAACGTCATCCAGCACGCCTACGCCGGCGAGTCCGGCCACAGTCTGCGCGTGCGCCTGGTCGAGGAGGACGGGTTGGTCACCGCCAGCATCCTCGATCACGGGCGGCCGGCCGACAACGCCGATCTGCGCCCGCGTGAGTACGCCGACCTGCGCCCCGGCGGCCTCGGCGTACGCTTCATGCGCGACAGCATGGACAAGGTCACTTTCGTGCCGCCGCCAGCGGGTTACAGCAACTGTCTGATTCTGAGCAAACGCCTCGCGCGAGGAGAATGAACCGTGGAAGTTCGCATCGCATCAGAGCCTCCCTACACCCTGATCCACCTGACCGGGGACGTCGACCTCAACTCCTCGCCGCAGGCGCGCACCGCCATCCTTGAGGCGCTCACACGCAACGCAGCGCTTTTCGTCGACCTCTCGCAGGTCACGTACATGGACAGCTCCGGCGTCGCCAGCCTGGTCGAAGGGTATCAGACGGCCCGCCGCCAGAACCTGCGCTTTGGCCTCGTCGCCGTGGCCCCGCCGGTGCTCGGCGTTCTGCGCCTCGCCCGCCTGGACCGCGTGTTCCCGATCCACGCCACGCTCGCCGAAGCGATCTAGCCGGGCGATGAACACGCTCGCCAGCTTCGTCGAACACCTCGGCCGCAAGAGCCTCGGGGCACTGCGTGAGCTCGGCTATCACGCCGCACTGCTCGTCGAAGCGCTCTACTGGCTCGTGCGCGGCCATGGCCGGCGGCAACCGGTGCGCCTCGCCGCGGTCTGCCGCGAAGCGGTCGGCGTCGGCATCGACGCCCTGCCGGTGGTCGGACTCGCGGCCTTTGCCACGGGGGCCATGCTGGCCATCCAGGGCATCTATACCCTGCGCACCTTCGGCGCCGAAGCCCAGGTGGTGATGGGCATCGCGCTCTCGGTAACGCGCGAATTCGCCCCGCTGATCACCGGCATCTTCGTCGCCGGGCGGTCCGGCTCGGCGATTGCCGCGCGCATTGGCACCATGCAGATCGCCCAGGAAATCGACGCCCTGCGCGTCATCGGCATCAACCCGGTGCGCTACCTGGTCGCCCCGCTGCTCGCCGCCCTGCTGCTCACCCTGCCGGCGCTCACCGTATTCGCCGACCTCGCCGCGCTGACCGGCGGCGCGCTCTACTGCGCCGGCGAACTCGGCCTGCCGATCGACGTTTTCTTCGCGCGCACCTTCGCCGCGCTGACCGTCGATGATGTCTTGCACGGCGTCGGCAAGAGCCTCGTCTTCGCCACGCTGATCGCCCTGATCGGCGCGGCCAACGGCTTTGGCGTGAGCGCCGGCGCGGAAGGCGTCGGGCGCGCCACCACGCGCTCGGTGGTCATGGGCAGCGTGGCGATCATCCTCGCCGACATGGTGTTCACTTTCCTGACCAGCCGTTAAACCATGCCGACCGACGATTACGCCATCGACGTGCAGGACCTGACCACCCACTACGGCGAGCGGAAGATCCTCGACCGCGTCGCTTTCCAGGCCAGGCAGGGCGAGATCATGGTCATCATGGGCGGTAGCGGCTCGGGCAAGAGCACCCTGCTGCGCCATCTGCTCGGCCTCAACCGCCCGACCTCCGGCAGCATCCGCCTGCTTGGCCAGGACATCACCCGCCTCTCGGCCGACGCGCTTTTTGATCTGCGCCGCAACATGGGGGTGGCCTTTCAGGGCGGCGCGCTGTTCAACTCCATGACGGTCGGCGAAAACGTCGCCCTGCCGCTGCGCGAACACACCCGCCTCGACGACAACACCATCCGCATCATGAGCCGCATGAAGCTCGAAGTCGTCGGCCTGGCCGGCTTCGAGGACCTGATGCCGGCGGAACTCTCCGGCGGCATGATCAAGCGCGCCGCGCTAGCCCGCGCCATCGTCATGGATCCGCGCCTGCTGTTCTTCGACGAGCCGTCCGCCGGGCTCGACCCGGTGGCCTCGGTCGAACTCGACGAGCTCATCCTCACCCTGCGCGAGGCGATGAACATGACCATCGTCGTTGTGACCCACGAACTCGACAGCGCCTTCAAGATCGCCGACCGCATCACCGTGCTCGACCACGGCGCCATCCTGATGTCGGACACCACCGCCGCCGTACGCGCCAGCCCGCACCCGCGCATCCGCGCCCTGCTCGACCGCACCCCGCGCCACGATGCCGTCGATGCCGACGCCTACATGGCGCGCCTGACGCGCGAACTTTTCTGACCCCCTCCCGGAGCCTTCCGCCATGAAGCGCGACAACGTCAATTACCTGCTGGTCGGCACCTTCGTCCTCGTCATGGGCGCCGTGCTGCTCTACGCGCTGTACCGCATCAGCGGCCATCGCGCGCCCGGGGTCGCGTATCACGCGCATTTCGTCAACGTCGCCGGAATCAAGGACGGGAGCCTCGTCACCTACCAGGGCTATGAAGTCGGCAACGTCGCCGGCATCGAACCGTCACAGCGCGACGGACGCACCGTCTATCGCGTCGGCCTCAACCTGCGCCAGGCGCAGCGCATCCCGGCCGACAGCCAGGCGCTGATTGCCTCACCCGGCCTGCTCAGCGCCCCGCTCATCGACATCCGCGAAGGGCGCAGTCTCGAAACGATACCCGCAGGCGGCGAAATCCCGGCCGGCAATACCGCCAATTTGATGGACAGCGTGAGCGCGCTGGCCGACGATTTTGCCCGCTTGAGCGCCACCTCGATCAAGCCCCTGCTCACCCAGCTTCAGCGCGACGCGGGCCCGGCGCTCGGCGACCTGCGCTCGACGCTCGATCGGCTCAACCGCGCCGCCGGGCGCGTCGACGCCCTGTTCAGCGATGACAACGTGCGCCACCTGAATGCCCTGCTGCGCAATGCAGACGCCGCCTCGGCCAACGCCCTGCGCCTGACCGCCGATCTCGCCGCCGTGCGCGCCGAAGTCGATGCCCTGATCAAGGATTCACGCGCCCTGGTCAGCGAAGGGGGGCAGGACGTGCGCGAGGCCCTGCGGCGGGTCGATGCCACGCTCTACCAGCTCGAAGCAGCGGGGCGCCACCTCAACGAGTTCGCACGCGGCATCCGCGAAAACCCCGCCGCGCTCATTTCCAGCCGCCCGCCACACGATTCCGCCCCTGGCGCCGCCACCTCCCCTGCGCGCGCTACGCCGAGCAAAGGAGCCACGCCATGACGCCCACAAATTCCGCACACCCGAGCCGGCAGCTGCGCCTGCGCTCCGGGCTGGCCACCTTGATCACCCTGACGGTGCTCACCGCCTGCGGTAACGTGCCGCCCGCCCCGACCGACCATTTCTACCGCCTGCAAGCCGCGGCCACGCCTGCACACCCGCCGCCCCTGCCCGCCGTCGGCCCGCTGCGTGCCGACAGCCTGTACGCCGAGCGCCCGATCATCTACACCGACGCCGCCGAACCCCGCCTGCTGCGCCAGTATCACTACCACCTGTGGCTCTACCCGCCCGCCGCGCTGGTCGGCGAGCACATGGCCGCCAGCCTGGGCACGGCGCAGGACGACAAGGCCGCGCGCCGCATCGAGGGCCGCATCATCGCCTTCGAACAGCGCCGCGATGCCCAAGGCAGCCGTGCGGTCGCCGCCCTCGAACTGCGCCTCATCGACGCCGGCCGACGCGGTCCGGCGCGCACTTTCCAGGCCGAACGCACCGCAGCGGACACCTCGCTGCCCGCTTTCGTCGCGGCAATGGAGGGCGCGCTCGGCGACATCTACCTGCGCGCCATCCGCGATTTGCCGCCGCCTTGAGCAGCGAGGATAATCCCCCCTCTTCCGCCCTTGAACACCAACCCCATGCACAACGCCATCGCCTTTATCCTCGAACTCGACAAGCTCAAAGGCGTCACCCGCAAGACCCGCCCGATCGGGCTGGATCGCTTTGAAAATTCGGCCGAACACAGCTGGCATATCGCCCTGTTTGCCCATGCGCTCGCTGTCTACGCCCCGGCCGGTTGCGACATCAATCGCGTCATCCGCATGCTGCTCGTGCATGACATTGGCGAAATCGACGCGGGCGACGTACTGGTCTACGCCGAAGGCGACCCCCAGGTTCGCAAGGCGGAGGAACTCGCCGGGGTGCGCCGCGTTTGCGCCCTGTTGCCGCCGGCGAGGAGCCAGCCACTGATCGCCCTGTGGGAAGAATTCGACGCCGGCGAAACCCCGGAAGCCCGCTTCGCCAATGCGCTTGACCGCGCCATGCCGGCGCTGCTCAACCTTCACAATAACGGCCAGAGCTGGGTCGAGCACGGCATCACCTACGAACGGGTGGTGGCCCGCATCGGCCCGCCAATCGAGGCAGGTTGCCCCGAGCTCTGGGCCTACCTCGACAACCGCCTCAGCGAGGCCAAAGCCGCCGGCTGGTTCGGCATGGGCTGATCCGGCAAGCGGCGCCCGACGGCGCCGCGGCAGTGTTCACAGGGTGCGCGTCTGCCCGCCATCCACATCCAGCACCACCCCTTGGCAGTAGGCTGCCCCGGGCGAAGCCAGGAAGGCGACCGCAGCGGCGATTTCCTCCGGCTTGCCGAAACGGGCCACGCCCAGCTTGCGCGCCATTTCACCCGCAGCCTGCTCAATCGCGATACCGCGCTCGGCCGCCAAGGTGCGGATGCGCGTCTGCAGGCGTTCGGTGGCAATCGAACCGGGGTTGATGGCGCAGACCCGAACGCCGTCCGAAATGCCGCGGTCGGCAAGCACCTTGGTCAGGTTCATCAGGCCGGCGTTGACCGCGCCACCGATGGCAAACTCGGCCGTTCCGGTGCGCCCGCCAACGCCCACGATGTTCACGATGACCCCGCCCGTGCGCGCGAGATGCGGCCACGCCGCCCGTGCGCAACGCATGCCACCGAAGAACTTGAGCGCAAAGCCATCCTCCCAGTCGGCCTCGGTCAGTTCCAGAAAATCGCCGCGCTTGGTTGCCCCGGCGTTATTCACCAGGAGATCGAGCCGGCCAAAACGCGCCAGCGCCTGATCGATCAATCGCTGCGCGGCTTCGGGCTCGCGCAGATCGAGCGGCAGTGCCACACACTCGCTGGAGCACCCGGCGGCCACCTCAGCCAGGGCCTCCGCCGAACGGGCGGCAATGACGAGACGCATGCCATCGCCCGAGAGGCGCTGCGCAATCGCTTTGCCGATACCCCGGCTCGCGCCGGTGACGATGCCTACCTGATTGCGTAACTCATTCACCCTAATATCCTCCGTGTCGCAAATTAATCCATGTGACAGCCATTTTAAGCACAAGTGCTTCGACAAGGCTCGCGTCACCGTTCTGGGCAAGTTAGGATACAAAACCGGCTTTCACCATCCAAAACAACCGCTCAGGAGTCGTGGCAATGATCGATGCAATCGTCTTTCGTCCGATGGAACCCGCCGATTACCGCGCCTTCTACAACCTGATGCGCGAAACGCCCGGCATTGTCCTGCGCGATGCGGACACCCCGGAGGCTGCGGCCCGGTACCTGGCACGCAACCCGGGGCTCTCCTTCGTCGCCGTCGCCGGACGACGCATCGTCGGCGGCATCCTGGCCGGGCACGATGGCCGGCGCGGCTACCTGCATCATCTCCTGGTGCATCGCGAGCTGCGCGGCCAGGGCATCGCCCGGATTCTGGTCGACCGGGCCGTGACGGCGCTGGGAGAGGCCGGCATCGACAAGTCGCATATCGATGTGCTGCGCGACAACCAGCGTGGTCAGGGATTCTGGAACGCGCTCGGCTGGCAGCGGCGCGACGACATCTTCCGCTTCTCGTTCATCAACGGCAGCAGCGCCAACGCCTGATCCCCGCCACCGCCGCTTTTCGGTGGTGAGGAAGCCCCCGCGGCCGTGTTGCTGCGGGGTTAAAACAGCGGCAGCAGGCCGCTGTCGGCGAGCAGCGCGTGCAGTTGCGTACGGCTGGCATGCGTCGTACCGCGATATTCGCACACGCCGACGCCGGCCACCGGATAGGCTGCCGCGACGGCACGCAGGCAGGCCAGGAGGGCCGCCGTATCCGGCCCGCCGGGCACCGGCATGGGCGTCTCGGCAAACTTCCCGGGATCGAGCACATCGACGTCGAGATGCACGTAAATGTGGCTGTAGCCGCTCGCCGCCAGGTCGGCGAGCAGGCGGTCGACGTTCGCCGGCGTCAGTTGCGGATAGACATGCAGCGGCTGCGCGGCGAGGTAATCGCCTTCAGCCGGATCAAGGTCGCGGGCGCCGATCAGGAAGACCTGCTCGTGACGAAGCGGTCGCTTAAGACGGTCGACGTACTGAGCCGGCCCTTCGCCGAGCAGGGTGCGCAGCACCATGCCGTGGAAATCGCCGCTCGGCGAAGTCTGCGGCGTATTGAGGTCGCCGTGCGCGTCGAACCACAGCACCGCCAACTGGCCGGCGTGGCGCGTGTTGAGCCAGGTGATCGGCGCCGCCTCACCGGCGCAGGTGCCGGAGAGGGTCAGCATCCGCTCGGGCCGCGCCCGGCTCAGCACTTCCAGCGTCCGCGCGTAGCGGGCGGCGAGCACCGGCAGCGCGTACACGCCATCAACCACCGCCGTTGACTCGACTTCGCCCAGCTGCGCCGGCGGCGCGTCGATGGTCACGTAGCCGCGGCCGGCAAATACCGCCTCGGCCAGCCAGAGCGCGCCGCGATGCACGTCCGGGCAACGTCCGCCCTGCCACTCCGGGCACACCAGATTCATTCTGTTCGACATGTTTTCTCCCTTTTTTCTCTTTTCCGCCGCGCTTGCCGCGCAATCTTGGTTCTGCCATCAGACCACAAGCCAGGCCGGCTGGCCACCACCATGCCAGCGCCTTCACCCGCGACTGCGTAATCCGTTCCGAAACGTGCAATAACGCAACACCGGGCCTCTTTGCATTCGTTTATTCATTACGTTTCGCACTCACATTAATTCCCAAATGTAATAATAAGACGATTTTGCTTTTGCAGCTTTTTCTGCTTTTCCACCCTCGACTAAAAAGGAAACAGCGATGAAGCAGTTGAGCAACACCCCCTCGGGCCGCCCCGGAAACATGCGTCTCCGGCACCTCCTCGCTCCTCTGGCCCTTTTCTCGGTCCCTGCCAGCCACGCGGCCACGGAAGCCAACCTCGTTCTGCCCAATCTCGCCGACCCGACTCTTGGCACCTTCCTCGGCGGCCTGACCGGCTGGCAGCTGCTCGCCGCCGGCCTCCTCGTCTGCCTGCTCGGGCTGGCGTTCGGCGGCGCGATCTACCGCCAGGTCAAGGCCATGCCGACGCACCGTTCGATGGCCGAGGTCAGCGAACTGATCTACGCCACCTGCAAGACCTACATGCTCACCCAGGGCAAGTTCCTGCTGCTCCTCGAAGCCTTCATCGCAGTCATCATCGTGGCCTACTTTGGCGGCGTGCAAGGGATGGGCAACGCCGAGGTCGCCCTGATCCTCGCCTTCTCCCTGATCGGCATTGCCGGTTCCTTCGGCGTGGCCTGGTTCGGCATCCGCATCAACACCCTGGCCAACAGCCGCACCGCCTTCGCCGCGCTGACCGGCAAGGCCTATCCGGTCTATGCCATTCCGCTCAAAGCCGGCATCTCCATCGGCATGCTGCTGATCTCGACCGAACTCCTGATCATGCTCGCCATCCTGCTCTTCGTCTCGCCCGCGCTGGCCGGCAAGTGCTTCATCGGCTTTGCCATCGGCGAATCGCTCGGCGCCGCGGCGCTGCGCATTGCCGGCGGCATCTTCACCAAGATTGCCGACATCGGCGCCGACCTGATGAAGATCGTGTTCAAGGTCAAGGAGGACGACGCCCGCAATCCCGGCGTCATCGCCGACTGCACGGGCGACAACGCCGGCGATTCGGTCGGCCCGACCGCCGACGGCTTCGAGACCTACGGCGTCACCGGCGTGGCCCTGATCAGCTTCGTCATGCTCGCGGTGCCGGAAGCGGCGGTGCAGGTGCAGCTGCTGGTCTGGCTGTTCGTCATGCGGGTGATGATGATCGTGGCCTCGGGCGTTGCCTACCTCGGCAACGAAACCGTCGTGCGCCGCCGCTACGGCCGCGCCGAGCGCTTCGACTTCGAGGCGCCGCTCACCTCGCTGGTGTGGGTCACCTCGATCGTCTCGGTGCTGCTCACCTTCGCCGTGTCCAAGGCCCTGATCGGCAATTTCAGCTTCGCAGGCAAGGCCTACCCCGAGCTGTGGTGGCAGCTGTCGCTGATCATCACCTTCGGCACCCTCGCCGGGGCGATCATCCCCGAACTCGTCAAGGCATTCACCTCGACCCAGTCCCGGCATGTGCGCGAAGTCGTCACCGCCTCGCGCGAAGGCGGCGCCAGCCTGAACATCCTCGCGGGCTTCACCGCCGGCAACTTCTCGGCCTTCTGGCTCGGCGTGGTGATCATCGCCCTGATGGCCGGTGCCAGCCTGGTCGCCCAAGGCCAGCTGGCCGCGGTCATCAACCCCGATGCGGAAAAAGCGGCGATCATGGCCGCGGTCTTTGCCTTTGGCCTCGTCGCCTTCGGCTTCCTCGGCATGGGGCCGGTGACCATCGCCGTCGACTCCTACGGCCCGGTGACCGACAACGCGCAGTCGGTGTATGAACTATCGACCATCGAGCAGCAGCCCGACATCGAAAATGAAATCCGGCGCGACTTCGGGCTTACCCCCAATTTCCACCTCGCCAAGGATCTGCTCGAAGAAAACGATGGCGCCGGCAACACCTTCAAGGCCACCGCCAAGCCAGTGCTGATCGGCACCGCCGTCGTCGGCGCGACGACCATGGTGTTCTCGATCATCA
>CAZHFS010000027.1:0-16075 GCA_964531885.1 uncultured Propionivibrio sp. | reverse complement strand
ATCTTCCAGGCCTGCATGAAGATCATCGAACTGGCCATGAAGCTCGCCCCGTACGCGATCTTCGGCATCGTCTTCAACACCGCCTACCGCATGGGCGCCGGTTTCCTCGGCAACGTCGCGTTCTACGCCGCCGTGGTGGTCATTGGCCTGCTCTTCCAGTTCTTCGTGGTGTATGGCCTGGTGCTGAAAGTCATCGGCAGAGTTTCGCCCTTCGAGTTCTTCAGCAAGTGTAAGGAAGTTTATCTCTACGCTTTCTCGACCGCCTCGTCGAACGCCACCCTGCCGATCGCGCTGGAAACCGCCGAGCACGTGCTCAAGCTGCCACCCAAGATCTCGCGCTTCGTGCTGACGGTCGGCGCTTCGGCCAACCAGAACGGCACCGCCCTGTTTGAAGGCGTGACGGTCATCTTCCTGGCTCAGGTCTTCGGTATCGACCTCTCCTTCGGTCAACAGGTACTCGTCGTCCTGATGTCGGTGCTGGCCGGTGTCGGTACCGCCGGCGTACCGGGTGGCTCGCTGCCGCTGATCGTGGTGCTGATGGTCCAGGTCGGCATCCCGGCCGAAGGCATCGGCCTGATCCTCGGCGTCGACCGCTTCCTCGACATGTGCCGTACGACGCTCAACGTCGCCGGCGACCTGGTGATCGCCCGCCTGATCACCTCCTCGGTCGAGCAATCGGACATCGACTCGATCAAGGAAGAGCAGATCGCTTAATCCCTAGCGCAGTTGAACAAAAAAGCCCCGGTTCGCCGGGGCTTTTTGTTGTCTGCCTGAAGCAGGTCATGAAACGGCCGTTACGGGCAAGTCAGTCCTGTTCGCCGGTTTGATTGGCCAACGACCCGCCAATATCCCGAAGCTACCCCCCGTAGGGCTGGCCTGCCCGGGCAGGGTCGCCCACGAAAGCCCGTCAAGCGCCGGCGATTTCCCGCACATCGACGCGCAGAGCAAGCTCGGCGCGCTGTTCAAGCGTTGGCGGAACCGCGCCGGCGGACAGACAAGCGCCTGCGCCAGCGGCCAAGGCTGCGCGCAAGTGCTCGCCTCCCGCAGAGGGCGTCGCCATCAGGCTGCATAACAGCCCGGCGAGGCTGCAATCGCCCGCTCCCACGGTATCGGCCACAACCACCCGTGGCGGCGCAGCTTCCCATGCCCCATCGCGTGCCAAGAGACGGGCTGGCTGTGCGCCATCGGTATAGAAGAACCACGCTTCCGGCGCCATCGCGCGCAAGGCGGAGAGCCCCCGCGCGGCATCCTCGGTACGCAGCAGACCGCAAACATCCTCGGACGAGACCTTGACGAGATCTGCCAGCGCCAGCATGCGCTCCAGAACCGGATCGTAAGAAGCATCCATGAGCACGCGGAAATTCGGATCGTAGGCGATTTTCACGCCCCGTTCCTTGAGATCTTGCGCCAGGCTCACCAGACGACCCGAAAGCGGCTGCCGGGCCAGGCTGATGCCACCAAACAAGGCCCAGCGCAGATCAGCAAAGGCCGCGCTGGGCAAGGCGCCCAGGTCGAAATGCAGGTCGGCGCTGTCATCGCCGACAAAGAAATAGCGGGGCGGATCAATCTCATGCACCATCGCCAGGAGCGGAGATTTTGGCACGCGCTGCAAAAGAGTCAGATCAAGGCCGGCGTCCAGACTGGCCTGCCAGAGCGCATCGCCAAAGCAATCCTGGCTGATTGCCCCACCGAAGGCACTCGGCACACCAAAGGCGGCCATGGCCCGCGCCACATTCCACGGCGCGCCGCCCGGCACGCTGCGCCAGGCATCGTCCCCGACCCGCACGAAATCGGTCAGCGCCTCGCCGAAGGCGGCAAACTGCGGCCCGCTCATGTCCGCAGAAGGGCCTGCCCGGCCTCGCTCAAGGTCAGGCGATCGGCAGCAGCCATGTCCCGCAAGGCATTTTGCACATCAAAACAGGCACCGATGTCATGGTAATCGACTTTGCCCGCCGGACTTTTTTCCCGCGTGTGATTGCGATTGGCCGCATCGAGGATACGGAACCACGCACCGTCGCGATGATCGACAAAATGTCGCCAGCAATAATCCCAAAGCCGGTCATACCACTGCCAGTAATCGGCGTTGCCGGTACGCATGGCCAGCAAGGCAGCCGCAGCCATCGTTTCAGCTTGCACCCAGTGGTATTTGTCGCCATCACAGATCGAACCATCCGGCGCAAAGCCATAGTGCATGCCACCGTGCCCGGCATCCCAGGCGCGCTCGACGGCCGCCTGGAAGAGCGCCTCGGCACGCGGCACGTGCCACTCAGCCGGCAGATGGGCATCGAGTTGCACCAGCAGCTTGGCCCATTCGGTCAGGTGGCCGGGCTGGAAGCCCCAGGGCCTGAAAATATTGCTCTTGTCGTGCCGGTTGTAGTTCCAGTCGATCGACCAGTCACTGTGGTAGTGCTCCCAGATCAGCCCATCGGCCAGCGCTGCTTGTCGGCAACAGATGCTCTCGGCCAGTTGTTCAGCGCGTTCGATATAACGTGCCTCGCCGGTGGCCGCAAACGCGGCGATCATCGCTTCACAGGCATGCATATTGGCATTTTGGCCGCGATAGGGTGAGACCACCCAATCCACCGTCGCCTCGTCGGCATAGAGTCCGACCAGCGGTTCCCAGAAGCGTTTCTCGGTCACCTCGAAGGTTTCCGCCAGCCAACCGGGGGCCTCCTCGATGCCGCACATCGCCGCCTGCGCATACGCCAGCATCACGAACGCCATGCCGTAACAATGCCGGGTGGCATCGAGCACCTTGGCCCGGCCATCGCGCCAATCGATCACCCAGGCGTAACCCCCGGTCTGGGGATCGCGAAAGGCGTCGCGCAGAAAATCCACCGCATGCCGGGCATTCGACAGATAGTGGGCCTCGCCGGACTCCCGGTAAAGCATGGCATTGGTGACCACAAACCGGGTCGCACTGACCAGATGGCGGGTATGCGCGTCATAGACCGTGCCATCGTCGAGGTAGAAGTGATACATCCCGCCGGTGGGATCGAAGGATCGGCGATTGTAGAACTCCATGATCCAGTGCATGTGTCGGCGCAGGAAGTCGGACGAACGAAAATCTGGAGACGGAGGAAGAGCCATCGACATAGACCTTGAAAAAAATATGCAGGCGGGAAGCCCTGGCAACTAGAGTTTGAGTTTCTTGAAATAGCTTTCCGGCAAGTGGCGGATGATCCACATGATCGGCCACCAGAAGAACGGCAGATAGACGATGTCACACCGTTTATCGATGGCGCGCACGATACCGCGCGCCACCTGCTCGGCGCTGGCCCACAACGGCCCCTTGTCGAATCCCGAGGTCATCGGCGTATCGACAAAACCCGGCTTGACCGTCAGCACCTGCACGCCATGCTTGAACATGCGATTGCGCAAGCCTTGCAGGAAAATCGACACCATGCCCTTGGCCGCGCCGTAGACATAGTTGCTCTGCCGCCCGCGGTCGCCGGCAACGGAGGAAATCACCGCCAGCGCGCCCTTCTCCTGCCAGGCCAGGCGATTGGCAAGCAGGGTAGACAGTGCGATCACCGACAGCGCATTGGTATCGATCTCGGCCAGTGTCTGCTCGACCGAGAGTTCGCACGCCCGCTGGTCGGGCAAGGATCCATGGGCGATCAGCGCCACATCGATCCCGCACAGGAAGGTATCGGCCGCCGTGAGCATCGCCTCGTGCTGACTGCGGTCGCAGGCATCCGTGACACGGCACTCGACCCGCGCCGCCCCGCGCACTTTGAGATCGGCGGCGATGGCATCAAGCCGCCCGGCGTTCCGGCCAACGAGATAAAGCGCCGCCCCGCGTGCCGCCCACTGCCGCGCCGCGGCCTCCGCAATTGCTGACGTGGCGCCGATGATCAGTATTTTCTGCATTTATTCGTTAATCCAAAACGATTGAAGTCAAGATACAACATGCGACCGCCAAAGAGCATCGCGGAAACTACGGAAGCCAGATCACCCCTGCCCGTCACCCACGAGCCCGACGCGACGAGAAAAATCCGAGGCAAAACCTGGATCGAGGTAAGCGGCAAACTCGCTCAAGCGCGGATAGCTCTGCCTGAAAAACTCGCCTGGCATGCGCGCGTCCTTGGCCGGGTAAAGCCGCCCGCCCGCCGTTTTGACGATGGCATCGAGACGCGCGAAGAGCGCCAGCGTCGGCTCGCCGTGATTGGGGAAATCGAGCGCCAGGGTGACGCCGGCCTTGGGAAAGGACAGCATCCCCGGGCTAGGCTGATCGCCAAAGGTTTTGAGTACCGCCAGAAAGGAGCCCTGTCCGCTGGCAGCGATGGTGGCGAAAATCTCATCGAGCGCGGCGCGTTCGGTTTGCGGCACGACAAACTGGTACTGAAAGAAGCCGCGTCGCCCGTAGAGCCGATTCCAGTGGCGCACGCCGTCAAGCGGGTAGAAGAACGGGGCGTAATGCACCCGCCCTTGCGCCGGCACGGGCCGATGGTAGTAAGCGAAGTTGAAGGCATGCAGCGACAGGCTGTTGATCAGCGAAAGCGGCGGCGTGAAAGGCACCGCCGGGCCACCGTCGCCCTGTGCCACTCCCCCCGTGAAACCCGGCGTTTGGGCATGGTCGCCAGCCATGAAGATGCCGCGCGGTCTTTCCGCCAGGCAATCGACCCAGGCCACCGTGTATTCATGCCGCGCTTCGAGTTCGGCATTATGGGCAAAGAACTCGTCAAGCCCGGTAAAGCGCCGGTTGACCACGTCGATATGCAAGCCGGGAACACGCCGCAACTCGATCTCGGCCCAGGTAATAAGCCCCGTCAGCCCCAGACCACCGATGGTCGCGGCAAACCACTCGGGATTCTCGCTACGCGAGCACACGAGCCGGCTGCCGTCCGAGCGCAGTAGTTCGAAGCGGTGGACATGACAGCCGAAGGTACCGGCGCCGTGGTGGTTCTTGCTGTGCACGTCGTTGGCGATCGCGCCGCCGACGGTGACATAGCGCGTACCGGGCGTTACCGGCAGGAACCAGCCGCGCGGCACGAACACGGCCAGAATTTCCGAGAGCAGCACCCCGGCCTCGCAGACCAGCCGCCCGCTCGCCTCGTCAAAGGCAATGAAGCGATCAAGGCCACGCGTGTGCAACAGCGTGCCGGCGCTGTTGAGGCAAACATCGCCGTAGCTGCGCCCGTTACCGTAGGCGAGCAGACTGCCCGCACCCTCCGGCAAGGTGGCGTGACGGTCGCTCCACAAGAGTTCGCGCGACGCGGGCGTCATCCGATACGCCGGCAACTGGCCCCACGAGGTCAAGCTCATGTGCGATGCCTCGCCAGGAACAAGGCGCCCAAGCCGACCGCGAACCACAAGGTCGCCAGCCGGCAGATGAGTGTCGCGGTGACTGCCGAGGCTTCCGGAAACCCGTTGAGCGACAGGAGCGCGATCATCGCCGCTTCGCTGCCACCCAACCCGCCGGGCAGGAAAGACAGCGCACCGACCAGCATGGCGAAGGCGTAAATGAAGACCGCCGTGCTCATCGGCAAGGGGTGATCAAGGGCCACCAGCAACCACCAGAACCCCAGTCCCTCGGCGAACCAGGCGACGGTGCCGAGCACCAGCCCCATGCTCATCGCCGGCAGGCTGAAGCAGCGGCGAAAATGCAGTACCACCTCGCACAGTTTCACCACCAGGCGCGCCCATTTCTGCGGCCGGGCCTGTGCCCAACGGTCGATGGCGGCAATCAACGCCGTCCACTGCACCAGCAGCAAGGCCAGGACGACCGCTGCCAGCGCCAAGCCGACTACCGGCCGGGCCGGGGCATACGCCCACAGGCCGACAGCCGCCAGGACCAGAATCGCCAAGAGATCGCTGACCCGCTCGGCGAAGAACGCCGCGACGCTCGCCGCCGGTGGCACGCCGTGCGGCTTGAGCAACACCGAGCGCAACATCTCGCCGACCTTGCCGGGGCTTGTGGTCAAGGCAAAACCGGAGAAGTACGCATCGAGATTGATCCGCCACGGCACCGGCGCTTCAAGCAGCGCCAGGTACCGCGCCCAGCGCAGGAAGCGCAGCAGGTAATTGACGAGCGAGAGCAGCAGCAGACCGACAAGGACCACCGGACCGACCTGCACCACGGCCGCGACCACCTCGCGCCAACCAGCCCACAGCGACAGCCCGAGGTAGCCGAGCGCGGCCAGCGCCACACTCCAGAAGACGGCGCGTAACGGCAGGCGCTGCGAAGAAGAAAGAAGCATTGAAAACCTACCTAAGCACGAAGGACACAAAGAAAAACAAGTACGAGTTCTGGCTGCGACTGCCGTCCGGCGGACGTCCTGGCCAGCATCGAAAAAACCGGGTTTTCCTTCGTGTTCTTTGTGCTCTTCGTGGTTAACGTTCTTATCGGCATCAAACAATCACCCCGCCGCCCAGGCAAACCCGGCTTTCGTACAGCACGACCGACTGGCCGGGCGTGACCGCCCACTGCGCTTCGGCAAAGGCGATGCGGCAAGAATCGCTGGCCAGGTGCTCGATGCTGCACGGGGCATCGGGTTGGCGATAACGGGTCTTGGCGGCATAGACCCAGTGCGGATGTGGCGGCTGACCGGAGATCCAGGACAACTGGCTCGCCTCCAGCGCTTCACTCATCAGCGCCGGGTGGTCGTGCCCCTGCACCACGTAAAGGATGTTACGCGCCATGTCTTTCCTGGCCACGAACCACGCCGCGTGCTCGCCACCCTGGGCGTAGTTTTTCGTGCCGCCAATGTGCAGCCCCTTGCGCTGGCCGATGGTGTGGTAGGTCAGCCCGTCGTGCTCGCCAATGACACGCTCGTCATCCAGACAGCGGATCTCGCCCTTCTTGGGCGGAAGGTAGCGCATCAGGAATTCCTTGAACGGCCGCTCACCGATAAAGCAGATGCCCGTCGAATCTTTCTTCACCGCCACGTGCAGCCCTTCCTCCTCGGCCATGCGGCGCACCTCGCGCTTGTACAGGTCGGCAAGCGGAAACAAGGTTTTCGACAGTTGCGCCTGATTCAAGCGATGCAGGAAGTAGCTCTGGTCCTTGGTCCCGTCCTCGGCCTTGAGCAGCTGAAATGCCCCGTCAAACTCGCGCACCCCGGCGTAGTGGCCGGTGGCGATCTTCTCGGCGCCCATCTGCATGGCGTGGTCGAGGAAGGCGCGGAACTTGATTTCCGAATTGCACAGCACGTCCGGATTGGGAGTGCGCCCGGCCTGGTATTCGCGCAGGAACTCGGCAAACACGCGCTCCTTGTATTCCTTGGCGAAATTCACCACCTCGACGTCGATGCCAATGGTATCGGCAACGCTCATCACGTCGATCAGGTCCTGGCGCGACGAACAGTACTCGTCATTGTCATCGTCTTCCCAGTTCTTCATGAACAGGCCGACGACATTCCACCCCTGACGCTTAAGCAACAGCGCCGCGACCGACGAATCAACGCCGCCGGACAATCCGACGACGACCGTCTTTCCTTTTCCTTCACCACCCGACATCGGGCCCCTCTCCTGACATCCAGTTGGCCAGCGGCAAAATGACTGCCGGGTGGCCGTTATCGAAAAACCAGCTATCGACGGCAAAACGCGCCGCGCCGCGAGCACCGTCGGCAGAAGAAGCATCGCTTGCCACCGCCTGCAACGGATTGTTTACCGCTTCGCCCATCTGCGCACGTGGCGCCACCTCGTATTCGACGATCTGCGCCGCATAGTGCTGAAACACCAGAAAGCGGCTGCGCAACACGCGTTCTTCGACCTGGTGATAGCGCAACATGCCGCGCGCTTCGAGCATCTTGAGGAAGCGCGTCGTGGTCAAGGAATGGTCGATGCAGTCCATCCGCCCATAGACTGCTTCGTCAGCCAGGTTACCTCCCTTGTCGGCGGCAATCGGCGACTGCGCCCCAGCCCAGGCGTAAAGCCTTCCAAGGGCACGCGCCAGATGCTCGCGCTCTTCGGCGGCATCGGCCGCCCGCAAGGACGCTTTGATCTCGGCAAGTTGCGCCTCCGAAAACGACACGTCGGCCTGGGCATAACAGCCATAGTTAAAGCAAACCGTCAGGGTTTCGCCGCCTCGTTCGGGCTTTGCCTGCGCCTGTGCCTGTCCCGTTCCGGCACATACTAAGGCCATGGCCAGCAGCCCGCTCGCCAGATACCGCCGCATCAAGACCTCCCTCCGGCCCGCCCGGGAAAATGCGTCATCACCTCAAGCGGGTAGCGGCACGCCGCCAGCCAATCCTGACAGCAACGCAATACCAGCGGGCTGCGTAGCTGCGACGCCCGGGCCTCGATTTCCTCAAGTGACAGCCAGCGCGCCGCAATGATTCCCGCATCCAGCGTCCGGTCGACCAACTGCTCACCCAGTGCCCCGCCAAAGGCGAAGCGCAGGTAGGTGAGGTCGCGCGTCGGATGCGGCCAGCGATAGATCCCGACCAGATACTCGGGGACAAAACGGTAGGCTGTTTCTTCGACGGTCTCACGCGTTACCGCCTCGAGCAGCGACTCGTCGGCTTCGAGATGGCCGGCAGGCTGATTAAAGCGCACGCCATCGTCCGTTTCCTCCTCGACGAGCAGGAAACGGCCTTTGTTTTCGATGACCGCAGCCACGGTCACATGGGGCATCCAGACCATGCAGTATTGTGCTCAAATCCTCCGCCGACGCGCCTTGCCGAATCGGGCGTAGAGACCATCGCCAGCGGGTAAAAGCGCTATTTTACAGCCAAGCGACGGGTAAAATCGGCTAGAATTTCCTCTTTCCGCGCACGCCATCACGCTCCCAAGCGCTTGCTTATCGCGCCCGCCTGCTGGAAGCCGATGGATCACCGGCAAACTCTCAACCCCTTTTTGCCCAGGATCGCCCCATGGCCGAACAACGCTCCATCCAAGTCACCGCCAAGGATCTACCGCTGCATTGCCCACAGCCCAACGCACCGCTCTGGTCGCAGCACCCGCGCGTTTTCCTCGACATCCTGCACACCGGCGAAGTGAAGTGCCCGTACTGCGGCACGCACTACGTATTCACCGGCGAAGCGCCCAAGGGGCATTGATTCACCGTAACAGGAACACCCCCGTTTTGCCACACCCCGGTCATTCTTCCGTACCTACCGAACGCGTCCTGATCGTCGCCCCGGCCTGGATCGGCGACGCCGTCATGGCGCAAGTCTTGTTCTCCCGCCTGCAGGCCGCGACCGAAGGGTTGGTGATCGACGCCCTGGCGCCGCGCTGGGTCGCGCCGGTACTGCAGCGCATGCCGGAAATCGCCGAGGTCATCGACAACCCCTTCGCCCACGGCGAACTGGCGCTCGGCGCCCGTTTCCGGCTGGCGCGCACGCTGCGCACCCGGAACTACCGCCGGGTCTATGTGTTGCCCAATTCCCTCAAGTCCGCGCTCGTCCCGTGGTTCGCCGGGATCCCCGAGCGGGTCGGCTTTGTCGGCGAAGCACGCTACGGACTGATCAACCGGCGGCACATCCTCGACAAGGCCGCGCTGCCCCAAATGGCCGAACGCTTCGCCCAACTTGCCGAAGCGCCCGGCGCTCCCTTGCCGCGCCCGCTGCCCCTGCCCCGGCTGACATCGACCCGCGAACAGCAGGCGCTGACCAATGCCGCCTTGCATTTCGACCCACCCGCCGGCATCGCTGTCTTCTGCCCGGGGGCTGAGTACGGCCCGGCCAAGCGCTGGCCGGCTCGCCACTTCGCCTCATTGGCCGAGGATCTGGCCACCCGTGGCTACACGATCTGCCTGCTCGGATCGAGCAAGGACAGGGCCATCGGCGACGAAATCGTCACCCTGGCCGCCCCGGGCATGCCGATTGTCAATTTCTGCGGCACGACCACCCTCGACCAGGCAATCGACCTCATCGCCCAGGCCAATTTCGTGGTTTGCAACGATTCCGGGCTGATGCACGTTGCCGCCGCACTCGACCGTCCGCTGATCGCCGTGTATGGCTCATCGTCACCTGGGTTTACCCCGCCGCTGTCGCCCAAGGCGAAAATCATCAGCCTGAACCTGCCCTGCAGCCCCTGCTTCAAACGCAACTGCCCGCTCGGCCACCTCGATTGCCTCAACAAAATCACTCCGCAACAGGTGCTCGAAGTCTGTCTTGAATCCTGCCTGGCCACCGACCCCACGGAGATGCCGCGATGACCCCGCTGTTCGCCACCCCCGAAGACGCCGAAGAAGCCTTCTACGACGCCATCGGCCGCGCCGATCTCGATGCCCTGATGAACACCTGGGCCGACGACGAGGAAATCGTCTGCATCCACCCCACCGGCCAGCGCCTCGTCGGGTCGCGTGCCATCCGCGAAAGCTGGCGCAACGTCCTCGCCAACAATCAGCGCCTGACGGTGCAACTGCAACGCAGCGTGCTGTGGAAAGGCGGCCTGCTCGCCGTACACAGCGTGCTGGAGACGCTGTACCTTGGCGACGAACCGACACCGCACGGCCCGATGTTGACCACCAACGTGTTCCAGCGCGGCGCGGATGGCTGGCGCCTGATCTCGCACCACACGTCGGCCGCCGCCCAGGGCAATGCCGAGCCCGCTGAAGCGGCCACCCACACCCTGCACTAGCACAGGCCATGAGCGAAGCCTTGCCGCCGCCTTACGAGGCACCTGCCTGGCTGCCTGGCGGACACCTGCAAACGATTTATCCGCTGCTCATCAAACCCGATCGGCACGCCTACCGGCGTGAACGCGTCAACACGCCAGACGGCGATTTCATCGACATCGACTGGAATGCCCACGCCGGACCGACATCCCCCGAGTGCACCAATCCGGTAACCATCCTTTTCCACGGGCTGGAAGGCAGTTCGGGCAGCCACTACGCTCGCTCGCTGATGCACGCGCTCACCTCGGCCGGCTGGGGTGGGGGCGTCGTCCACTTTCGCGGCTGCTCCGGGGAAGAAAATCGACTGGCGCGGGCCTATCACTCCGGCGACAGTGGCGAGGTCGACTGGATCCTGCGCCGCATCCGGGCCATGCACCCCGGCCGGCCGCTGTACGCCATCGGGGTCTCGCTGGGCGGCAATGTGTTGCTCAAGTGGCTGGGAGAACACGCCGCGTCTGCCTGCCAGGTGGTCGACGCCGCCGCAGCGGTCAGCGCACCGTTCGACCTCACGGCCAGCGGCCACCATCTCGCGCGCGGAGCGAACCGGCTCTACACCCACTACTTCCTGGCCACCCTCAAACCCAGCGCCCTCGCCAAGCTGCGTCGCTTTCCGGGCCTGTTTGACGAACGCCGCCTGCACCAGGCGCGCACCCTGCACGCCTTCGACGACATCGTCACCGCACCGCTCCACGGTTTTGCCAATGCCGACGATTACTGGCGGCGCGCCTCAAGCCGCCCCTGGCTGCGCACGATTGCCGTGCCCACCCTGCTCTTGAATGCGCGCAACGATCCTTTTTTGCCGACGCATGCCCTCCCCGGCCCGGAAGACGTTTCGCCGAGCGTCACCTGTGACTTCCCTTTCGGCGGCGGCCATGTCGGATTCGTCAGCGGCCCCTGGCCCGGACGCCTGGACTGGTTGCCGCGCCGCTTGATGCATTTCCTCCGGCACGCCCGCTAAAGAAGCGCTGAAAAAATCAGCGAGCGGGCCAAAGGGCAAGGCACAAGGCACGCCTCGGCCAAGACAGACCAAGACGACGAACCCGGGAGCAAGTACCAGGCCCGACCGCGACGAGCAAGCCCCGCCATTTATTCTGCAGCGCCCTAACACTGACCGGCCGCCGATGCTAAGATGCATTGACCCCGCCTTGTCATGGAGCCTCAACATGAGCGACCTTGAGCACAGCAGCGGCTTTCTCGGCCGCCAACCCATTCTCGATCGAGTCCAGAAGCTGTATGCCTATGAGCTCCTGTTCCGAGGGAGCGGACACGACAATTTCGCCACGTTTGAGGACGGCAACCTGGCAAGTGCCACGGTCATCGCCAATGCCTTCAGTCAGCTCGGGCTGGCCAATGCGCTCGGCGCGTACAAGGGTTTCATCAAGATCGACCAGGGCCTTCTGTTCAGCGAACTCATCGAAGCCCTACCGCCCGAAATCGTCGTGCTGGAGCTGCTGGAAACCGTGACCCCCACCCCGGAGCTCCTCGCGCGCTGCGCCGCGCTGCGCAAGGCCGGTTTTTCCATTGCCGTGCGTGCCATCCCCGAATCGCCCGACAAGAATCGAGCCCTGCTCGAACTGGCCAAAATCATCAAGGTCGATCTCAGCCGGGTTCCCCCTGAACGCCTCGCCTCGCTGGCCTCCGTTCTCAAGCCCTATGGCCGCACTCTGCTCGCCGAAAAGGTCGAAAGCAACGCCCAGATGAGCCAGTGTCGCGACCTCGGCTTCGAACTCTTCCAGGGGTTCTTTTTCGCCCACCCGACGGTCATCCACGGCCGTCGCCTGCAGCCCTCGGAACTGGCTCTGCTCCGGCTGCTGGCCCTGCTCAGCCGCGACGCAGACACCAGCGCCGTGGAAAAAGCGCTGAAACAAGAGCCCGCGCTCACCCTCAACCTGTTGCGCCTGACCAACTCAGCTGGCGGCGGCATGGTTACGCGCATCACCTCGCTCAGCCATGCCATTGCCATTCTCGGGCGCCGGCAGCTGACCCGCTGGCTGCAACTCCTGCTTTACAGCGCCAAGCCTGACACAAGCGGCGTCAGCCCGCTGCTCCAGCTCGCCGCAACGCGGGGCCGGCTCATGGAACTCTTGATCGACCGTACCGACGCCGCAAAAACCGGCGGACGCGATCTCATCGACCAGGCCTACATGACGGGCATCCTCTCGCTCATGCCCACCCTGCTGTCCTGCCCGCTCGACGAAATACTCAAGGAACTGCCGGTTTCGCCCGGCGTGCAAGCGGCACTTGAGGAACGGACAGGCGTGCTCGGGGAACTGCTCGCACTCGTCGAGGCGCTCGAACGCGACGATGCCCAGCAGCTTGGCAAGGCCTGCGCCCGGCGCCCCGAGATTGACCCGGCCTTTGCCAACAACTGCCTGAGCCGCGCCCTGGCCTGGGCCAACAGCCTGGCGCGTGAAGCAGGCTAAGCGAACGTTGCCTGACAAGGCGGCAGAGCGAGCGCGACGCCCAGAGCGCGCCATCTGCTGTACACTGGCGTATTGCCGCAGCATAGCGCACAGTCCGCCACCCTAACCATGTCAGATACGCCTGATAGTGCCGTTTTTCTAGGCCGGCAACCGATCCTCGACCGCGAGCAGCAGTTGCTCGCCTACGAACTCCTGTTCCGCGGCGGCGCCATCGCCACGGCCAACCGCGCCGACATTCTCGACGGGGCACAGGCCACCGCCACGGTGATCGCCAACACCTTCGCCGAGTTCTCGACCAACAATGCCCTTGGCCCCTACCGCGGCTTCATCAACGTCGATACCACGCTGCTATTTAGTGAGCTGATCGAGGTTCTGCCCCCCAAACTCATTGCCCTCGAAATCCTCGAGAGCGTACTGCCGACCCCGGAGGTCGTCGCCCGGTGTGCCGCGCTCAAAGCAAGCGGCTTCACCCTGGTCATGGATGACGTGATCGAGCTCGGCGACGAATACCGGCCGCTCTTCGCCCACATCGACATCATCAAGGTCGACATCGCCCAGCTCACGCCGGACGCCTTGCGCTCCCTGACGGCCAAACTCAAGCCATTGGGCAAGAAACTGCTCGCCGAGAAAGTCGAGACAGCCGAAGACCTCGCCTTGTGCCGCGAACTGGGGTTCGATCTCTTCCAGGGGTATTTTTTCGCCAAACCGACCGTCCTCGTCGGCAAAAAGCTCACCCCCTCGCAAGTGGCCCTGCTGCGCCTGCTCGCCTTGATCATGGGCGATGCCGACACGCCCGAAATCGAAAAGGCATTCAAGCTCGAACCGGGCCTCACGGTGAATCTCCTGCGCCTGACCAACTCAGTGAGCTCAGGCCTATCGACGCGCATCACCTCGCTGCGCCACGCGATTACCCTGCTTGGCCGACGCCAACTGATGCGCTGGCTGCAATTGCTCATCTACACCAATCCCGGCAGCACCAAAACCAGCCCCCTGCTCTCGCTGGCAGCGACCCGCGGCCGACTGATGGAACTGTTTGCCGAAAAAATCCAGCGTGGCGATCGCGAAATCAGCGAACAGGCCTTCATGGTCGGCATCATGTCCCTCATTCCCGCCCTGCTCGGCATGAGCATGACCAGCATCCTCGAACAGCTGCCCGTCACCCAGCGTGTTCGCGACGCCTTGATCGACGGGCAAGGCACGCTCGGCCAGCTGCTCGTTCTTGCCCAGGCGACGGAAGAACAAACCGAAACGCCGGAAACGGAAGCAGTCACCGCCGCACGGCGCGCTTTCCCGGACCTCAACGAACGCGTGATCAGTCGATGCCTGGCCGACGCCATGAGCTGGGCCAACAACCTCGAACGGGAAAACGACTGACGCCCCGCCCGCCATGAGCGAATCCGCCCTCGACAGCACCTTGCTGCGCCGTCAGGCGATCCTCGATCGCCAGCAGGCGTTGGTCGGTTACGACCTCTCGCTGCTCACGTCCGAGGACGCCAATGCGCCGCACGACCTGATGCAGCGCGCCCGCGCGGCGGCACTGGTCTGCGCCGCCTACGCCGAACTTGGCATCCGCAGCGCGCTCGGGAGCAGCCTCGCCTTTCTGCACACCGACGTCGCCTTTCTGCACGACGACGCCATCGAAGCCCTGCCGCCCGATGGCGTGATCCTCGAACTCGTCCTCGATGCCGAGCCCGACGCCTCCACCCTCGAACGCTGCCGCACCCTGCGCGATCGCCGTTACAACCTCGCCCTGGCCGACTACACCGGCCTCAACGACTGCAGCCGGCCGCTGCTCACCCTGGTCAACGTCATCAAGATCGACATCCGCCAGCACGATGAGGCCAGCCTGCGCGAACTCGCCGGCCCGCTCGCCCGCCTGCCGCTCAAGCTGCTCGCCCTCGGCGTCGACACCCCGGCCGACTTCGAACGCTGTGCGGCGCTCGGCTTCCAGCTTTTCCAGGGCAACCACTTCGCGCGCGCCGAGACGGTCAGCGGCCGTCGCCTCACCCCTTCGCAGACCCGCCTCATCCAGATCATCAACCTCGCCGCGCGCGACGCCGACACCACCCGCATCGAAGAAGGCATCAAGCACGAGCCGGCGCTGGCCGTCAATCTGCTGCGCATCGTCAACTCGGTCGGCTTCGGCCTCACCCGGCGCATCCATTCGCTGCGCCACGCGATCACCCTGCTCGGCCGGCGCCAGTTGCAGCGCTGGCTGCAACTCCTGCTCATGACCCCGGCTGGCCAGGCCCCGGACGCCCGCCGCCAGCCGCTCCTGCAAGTGGCCGCCCTGCGCGGAAGGATGCTGGAGCTTCTTGTCGAGCACTGCCATCCGCGCCAGCGCGTACTCGCCGACCAGGCCTTCATCACCGGCCTGATGTCGATGATGCCCGCCGCTCTGGGCCTGCCGATGGACGAAATCATCGCCCAGATCGACCTCGAACCGGAGATCGTCGCCGCCCTCGAAGACCACGCCGGCCCGCTCGGCGCCCTACTCGGTCTCATCGAAGCCTTCGACGCCGAAGACCAGGCCGCCTGCAGCGCGCGCCTCACCGCCCTGCCCGACCCCGGCCTCACCCCCGGCATGCTCAACGTCTGCCTGATGGAAGCCCTGCGCTGGGTCAACGGCGACGCGGTGTAAACCCTCCGCCAAGGGGTGCCTGGAAGGCGCATCCAGCGGTCATTCCAGCCCTCCCCACCCTGGAAGGCGCATCTGGATGCGCCTTCCAGGCCAGCTAACCCAGCGCGACAGCACCACTCCTGTATCCAGCGTACCTACGCCTCAATACCGCGCCGCCGCAAAATCCACCGCGGTCGCCACGTCAACCTGCAGCGCAGCGATCAGCGGGCGGGTGTCGTCACGCCGCCAGTGCAGAGCGTAGGGCAGGCCGGCGAGCATGGGTCGGGCGGCGGGCAGGACCAGGCGCCCCTCGGCGGCCAGCGCACGCGCCCACGGTTCGGGCAGGATGCCGACGCCCAATCCCTCGACCAGCATCCCGGCGACGGCGCCCCAGGCGTTGCAGTCGATGCGCCGCACCTCAGGCACGCGCTGGGCGCGCAGCCAGTCGTCGATCAACCGGGTGGT